>JANLRW010000061.1:0-5147 GCA_031361925.1 Sphingomonadales bacterium | reverse complement strand
CAATGCCCTGCTCGGCATCGGTCGCGCCGATATACTTGATGCCGAAAGCCGGGGCATTGGCCTCCAGCGCCGCCAGTTGCGCTGCACTTTCAGGGTCGGCAATTGGCACGCGCTTGCCTGCTACATCGAGTCGCGCCGTGGTCGGCAAATTATGATCTGGCACCGCCAGCGTCAAATCTGGCCGCCGCACTGTCCGTCCTGCCACCCGCAGCCCCTCAAAAGCCTGCGGGCTGGTCACCTCATGCACCAGATGCCGGTCGATAAAGATCAGCGCCGTGCCATCGTCGCGCGTCTCGACAACATGGGCGTTCCAGATTTTTTCGTACAGTGTTTGGGGTGTCGGCATAATGATTGTTGCCATAGACACAGGTGCAACGAAATCAAGTAAGCCGCGTCATTCTGCACTTCTATCTTAAGCAAATTGCTCCTATCTATTCAACATGAGTATCGCGACCATCATCCTCATCGTGCTTGCCACCGTCTTTGTGATGGAGTGGATTGCATGGGGTAGCCACAAATATATCATGCACGGCTGGGGCTGGGGCTGGCACCGCGACCATCATGAGCCGCATGACAACGCGCTCGAACAGAACGACCTTTACGGTATCGTTGGCGCAGTGACGAGCATGTCGCTGTTTGCCATCGGTTCGCCCTTGGTTCTGGGTGCCGACGCGTGGGAACCGGCGACGTGGATCGGGCTTGGCGTTATGTTCTACGGGATCATTTATACGCTCGTGCATGACGGACTCGTCCATCAACGCTATTTCAAATATGTGCCGCGCAGCGGCTATGCCAAAAGGCTGGTGCAGGCGCACAAGCTTCACCATGCAACCGTCGGCAAGGAAGGCGGGGTCAGCTTCGGCTTCGTCTTCGCGCGTGACCCGGCGAAGTTAAAAGCCGAGCTGAAGGTGCAGCGCGAAGCGGGGGTTGCTGTGGTGCGGGAGGCCAATCTCGCTTAATATTGATGCACCGCCTTGGTGACATAATAGCTGTCGAGACCCTCTGGTCCGCCTTCGCTGCCAAAACCTGATTCCTTGACCCCGCCGAACGGCGCGTCGGGAACCGAAATCGCAAAGCTGTTGAGGCCCACCATGCCGGTATCCAGCGCATCGGCGACCAAATTGGCCTGACGCGCATTTTCGGTGAAGGCGTAGGCTGCCAATCCGAACGGCAGGCGGTTGGCTTGTTCGATGGCTTCATCGAAGGTCTTAAACGGACGCATGAGCGCGACCGGGCCGAACGGCTCATCCTCCATAATATCCGCGCTCATCGGGACGTCGGACAGCACTGTCGGCATGTAGAAATTGCCGCCTTTGCCGCGTTCGCCGCCCGCGAGAATCTTTGCGCCCTTGGCGGTCGCGTCGGCCACGAGCTTCTCTATAGCAGGCGGGCGGCGGTCGTTGGCGAGCGGACCCATGATGGTCGACGCCTCAAGCCCGTTGCCGATCTGTATTTTTTTCGTCGCCTGGGCAAAACCGGCAACAAA
Source organism: Sphingomonadales bacterium (assembly GCA_031361925.1). Classification (GTDB taxonomy): domain Bacteria; phylum Pseudomonadota; class Alphaproteobacteria; order Sphingomonadales; family Sphingomonadaceae; genus Sphingorhabdus_B. Next base: position 3,661 of record JANLRW010000061.1, on the reverse strand, counting down.
GCGGTCATAGACGCCCTCCTGCACATAGAAGCGCGTGGGAGAGATGCAGACCTGCCCTGCGTTGCGGAATTTCGTGGTGGAGGACAAAGCAATCGCCTTGTCGAGATCGCAGTCTTCGAAAATCAGCACCGGCGCATGGCCGCCCAACTCCATCGTGGTGCGCTTGACGCCGTCGGCGCACAACTTGAGCAGATGTTTGCCGACCGGCACCGACCCGGTGAAACTGACCTTGCGGATGACCGGCGAAGCAATCAGGTGGCGGCTGACCATGTCCGGGACGCCGTAGATAAGCTGCGCAACATTCCCCGGCACACCGCCGTCGATCACGCATTGCATGATCGCGCTGGTGCACGCAGGCGTTTCTTCGGGCGGCTTGGCAATAATCGAACAGCCAGCCGCCAGCGCCGCCGCCATTTTCTTGCACATCAGGTTGACGGGGAAATTCCACGGGGAAAACGCCGCGACTGGGCCGACCGGCTGTTTCAAAACCAGCGCGCGCTGTCCGGTGGGGCGAACGAGCACACGGCCATAGCTGCGCTTGGCTTCCTCGGCGAAATAGTCGAACTGTGCGGCGCACGACAGCACCTCGGTGCGCGCTTCGGCGAGCGGCTTGCCTTGTTCGGTGGTCAGCAACACTGCGATGGTTTCTGCCCGGTCGCGGATCAGGCCTGCGACCTTGTGCAATATGCCTGCACGTTCATTGACGTCGGTCTTGCGCCATATCGCAAAGCCTTTTGCGGTGGCGGCCAAGGCTTCATCAAGATCAGCGGCGGTCGCCAGCGGCAATTGTGCCAGCGTCTCGCCCGTTGCCGGGTTAATCACCATGTGGGTTTCACGCCCATCGCCCTTGCGCCAAGTGCCGTCGATAAAAAGCGCCAGATCGGCATTGTAACTGGTGGTCATGAAGAGCGGTCCCGCATTGTTTTCTATTGGTCACCATGTAGGCGTCAGGCTGCGGCTTTGGAACCCCTGCTTGCCATCATCAGGGCATAAACCGGCAGGCCCGCGACCAGCAAGACCGCACCCCAGCCCAGCGCCTCCCAGCCGGCACCATAAATCGTCCAGAGCGAATAGAGCGCAGCCAAAGCCAATATGACTGCGAAACCCTGGGTCACCGGCATCACGCCGTTGACGATCAACCGCACAGCCGCTGCAACACAGCCGAGATACATCACCAACACAATCGCGGTGGTCAGGACAATCAGGAATTCGAACAAGGCCGACATCGACCGGTTGCTGTTCATCAGGATGACTAACGTCAGCAGGCTGGTTGTGAACAGATGCGCGTTGCGAGGGGTGCCGTTGGCCGACGCCTTACCCAGAAAGGCCGGAAACAGCCCGTCGCGGGCCATTGCGGCGGGCAATTCTCCCTGCACCATCACCCACCCGTTGAGCGCGCCTAGCGCGCTGATCGCGCCAAATGCGGCAATCGCGGCTCCGGCGTTGGTCCCGGCATAGCGTGCTGCAAACTCGGCAAAGGGTGCTGGCGATGCGGCGGTGATTGCGGCGGGCAGCATCAGCACCACGGCTGAACAGACCATGATATAAAGGACGCCAGCCCCGCCAGTGCCAAACACAGTGGCGCGCGCGATGTTGCGTTCGGGGTTCTCGACCTTGTCGGCGGGGACCGTAGCCGTTTCTAGGCCGAGCATCGCCCATAAGGTCAATATGGTCGCGGTCGATATGCTGGCGACTGAAATGTCCGAGGCCCGGAACGGTGTAACCACGCTCTCGCCGGTTGTCGCCAAAATATAGGCGGCAAGGCCGATGACGGCGATCAATGGTAACAGCTTTATGATCGTCCACACCACCTGCACTTGCCCCGCCAATTTGGTACCGCTTATGTTGATGAGCGTGAATGCCCACACCAGCGCAACGGTAACCGCTGTGGATATCCCCGGCTGGCCCACGACTGGAAATAGCTGGCTGAAATAACTGACCGCGGCCGTCGCGATTGCTGCGTTACCCACCCACATCGAAATCCAATAGGCCCAGGCAATCGCAAAGCCCGCGCCGTCGCCAAAGGCCGCTCTTGTATAGGCATAAGGCCCGCCAGCCTTTGGCAATGCCCGGCACAAATGTGCAAACACCGTCGCCACGCACAGCGCCCCAGCCACAGTAATGGCCCAACCAATCACTGAATTCCATCCGAGCGGCGCGAGGCTTGCGGGCAGCAGGAACACGCCTGACCCAATCATGCTGCCCATCACAAGCGCCAGCGCCATCCACAGCCCCATCGGGCGGGCTGGGGTCGCAGGCTTCTTGGCAGCTTCGATCATCGCTTGACGTGGCACGACGACAACCGCATCGTCAAGCGCGCAAGCAACCAACTATGGTGAGGATGATATGGCAGATTTTGAGTTGGTAGCAGACGGCCTCCGCTTTCCCGAAGGGCCAGTCGTTATGGCCGATGGCAGTGTCATATTGGTCGAAATCGCCGAAGGGCGAATCACGCAGGTGGCGCGGGACGGCACGAAGACCGTTGTTGCTATGCCCGGCGGCGGGCCGAACGGGCTGGCAATGGGGCCCGATGGTAATCTGTATTGCTGCAATAATGGCGGCTTTGAATATCAAGAAGCAGGCGGCTATCTGACGCCACATGGCATTGCCAAGGATTATTCGGGCGGGCGCATCGAGCGGATCGATATTGAGACTGGCGCGGTTGAGGTGCTGTATAAATCGGGCGACTTTGGCTGCGTGTTGCGCGGGCCGAACGATATCGTGTTCGACGCGCATGGCGGCTTCTGGTTCACCGACCACGGCAAGATTGATTACGAAAAACGCTGCCACGACGTCGTTGGCATTTTCTATGCGAAGGCCGATGGCAGCCATCTGGAGGAAGTCATCTTCCCGTCGAACAACCCGAATGGCATCGGCCTGTCGCCCGACGGCAAGGCGCTCTACGCCGCTGAAACCTATACCTGCCGGTTGATGAAGTTCAACATCACCGCCCCCGGCAAAGTCGCACCCGATGCAGGCCCCGGTGGCCCCGGAATTCCGCTCTACCGCCCCGCTGGCTATAAATTCTTCGACAGCCTTGGCATGGAAGCCGGCGGCAATATCTGCGTTGCGACGATCGGCGAATGCGGGATCAGCGTGATTTCGCCAAAAGGCGAGCTGGTCGAATTTGTCGCGACCGACGATATCTTCACCACCAATATCGCTTTTGGCGGCGCAGACATGACGGACGCGTATATAACATTGTCGGGCAGCGGGCGGCTGGTTAAGACACGCTGGGCAAGGCCGGGTCTGAAACTGCAATATTGATGGGGTAGGCCAAAAGCATGAATATCAACCCGGTAGAGCTGGCCGAAAACTACATGCGCGATGGCTATGCCGTGGTGCGCGGCCTTTTCAGTCCGAGCGAAATCGAAACTCTTGGCGCAGCGGTTGATGCCGAGCATGCGGAGGCATTGGCGCTGGGCCGCTCGTTTCGATACGGCAACCTCCACTACAGGATCGACGGCGATGAGGTAAGGATGGTGCAATGGCCATCCTATCATAATGTCGTGCTCGACCGCGTGCGCACCAACCCCCGCATCGCGCGCATGCTCGCGCCGTTGCTGGGTGCAGATATCAAGCAGATCATCAACCAGTTGCACTGGAAGAAACCGGGCGGGAAGGGCGATTTTGCCTTTCATCAGGACTCGCGCTTCAGGAA
>JANLRW010000051.1:0-4329 GCA_031361925.1 Sphingomonadales bacterium | reverse complement strand
CCGGTCGGCTTGCCATCGACCACCGTGCCGATTGAAATTCTGATCACCTTGACCGGCTTTTTGACCGGGTTGGCGACATCACCGCTTTCGTCCTGCGCCACAACCGCCGGAACGATCGTGGCGGTCAGCGGTAGGATGACCGCCGCAGCCGCCAATATCCCCAATTTGCCAAGCGAACGGCGGGTATTGCTAGCGTCCTTCATCGTTAGTCTCCTCAATCTCTCAATGATGGTTTTGGGTGAATTCAGTGCCGTGGCGAAAGTCGGCACACCGTCAAAGGCGGTTTTTGCCAGCGCCTGCCCGTAGATCACGCGGTCCTCGGCGCATTTGCCCGCAAGCACCCGGGCGTCACACGCCGCCTCTTGATCGAACCGAAAAGCACTCCAGCTTGCCCAAGCCAGCGGATTGAACCACATCAGGCATAGCACGACGAAGGCGGCGAGATTGGCAAACAGGTCGCCCGATTTGTGGTGCGCCATTTCATGCGCAATCGCGAGTTCGCATTCGGCAGACGAGTAGGTCTTGGTGAAATCCTGCGGCACCGCGATGAAGCGTTTGAAAAGACCGAAGGCGAGCGGCCCTGCGACCTGATCGGAAGCCACCACACGGACGCCGCCGATCACAGCGATCTCTTGCGCGTCCGACAACAAGTCGTCACGCATTGAGGCATAACGGATCATCTGGATAATGAAAAACAGCACGGTGCCGCCGAGCCATACCGTGATTGCGAGCGCTCCAAAGTCGATGCCGGGGCTGGCGGCAACGGCGGTTACCGGTTCGCCCGTCGCGACACCGGCTAAAATAGTATCGCGCACCGCGTCACGCACGGCTTGCCCGCTTTCCCCAACGGGCATCGCATCGCCAGTCAGGCTGGGCATCAGCAAACGGGCTGCTGGGATTAGCCACAGCGCATAAGCGACGCCTGCACCGAATAGCTTGGCAACGGGACGTCGGACCAGCAATATCGCCGCCATCAACGCCGTTGTGACCAGAAGGCTGTCAAAAATCCAAGTGCTCATTAAAGACTCGCTCATGACTTCATCTCCCTCAGCAATTTTTCGATCTCGGCAATGTCGGCATCGCTCAGTTTTTCTTGGTGCGCCAGATGCGCGACGAAGGGCATGAACTTGCCGCCGAACAGCCGGTCCACCAGCCGCTTGGATTCACCTGCAACATAATCATTGCGGTCGACGAGGGGCGAATACAGAAAGCGCCTGCCATCGGCGCGGTGCTCAACAGCGGCCTTTGCCAAAAGCCGCGAGAGCAAGGTCTTGACGGTCGGCAACGTCCAATCACGACCGACCGGTAGCCGTGAAGCGACATCGGTCGCAGTCAGCGGAGCTTGAGCCCACAATATTTCCAGTATCGCCAGTTCGGCGTCGCTGATGCGGTCTTGAATTTTGTGCTGCATTTCGAATCTCCGATTACATACGTAATCGAATCGACTACAGATGTAAACGTCATTCGTCATCAGCTGTCAGTATTTTGTCGAAGTTTTTTACATCCGGAAATCAGGTTAACGATCCGGTAACCATGCAAGTCTATGAAAACAGGTTCGCTACAAAACTTGGCACGGCGGGTGCATTATCATTTGCGTTCAACACCCACTGAAGCTTGGACGGGTGGTTTGCTACTGGTCTCGCACCACCCGTCCTGGCTTTCCCCTACACATAAAGCAGAAAAGAGACTGGAACCCGTTTGGATTCCAGCCTCTTCGTGCGACCCTTATCGGGTTTATCGGGCATTAATTCAAAAACGAACGCGCAAAGACGCACCCATGTAGCGGTCGGCATCACGCGGAATATGCAAACGCTGCCCGGCACTGGTGTTAAGCAACACGTAACTGTCGTCGGTGATGTTCTTCATCATGAAGGTAATGCGGTAATTGTCATCAGGGTCCGAATAGCCAACGCTGGCATTCCAAAGGCCATAGCTGTCAATCGGACCGCCCTGGCCAAGATCGGAAAACTGCGACCCGACATGGTTATACGCCGTACGCACATAGACCTTGGCATCAGCGCCGAAGATATTAAACAGCGTTTCATAGGCGGCGCCGATGTTCCAGCTCCACGCCGGGGCCAATGGCAATTTCGTGCCGTTGCGCGCATCGGGTGCGTTGGTCAGCGGGTTCGGATTAAACTTACGGACCTTGGCGTCGGCATAAGCGACATTGGCAAACAGATCGAGACCCTCGGCCGGGTTGGCCAATATGTCGACTTCAAAGCCGGTGCTGCGAACCGTGCCGGCGTTGGTCAGGTTGGAAATCGTGGTGCCATTAAGCACGATGAAATTGTTTGCCTGAAACCCATCATAGGTGACCTGAAACGCTGCCGCGTTCACTTGAATCCGGTTATCTGCAAAGCGGCTCTTGAACCCGGCCTCGAACGAATTGGATGTTTCCTCATCAATTGGCACGGCATTATCGGGCGCAGTGTGGTTGAAAAACACGTTGAACGCCGGACCCTTATAGCCGCGGGTATAGCTGCCATAGAAAAGGATGTCCTCAGTCGGCTTTACGGTCAGCACCGCTTTGCCCGAGAAATTGCTGTTCGATGATGATCCGGTAGACAGCACCGTGCCGTTGCCGGGACGCGCAGCTGTCGTCAGCCCGCCCGCCGGATTGGCATTGACGCCGGTTCCGCCAAGCAATGCAGAGGCGAGTGGCAGGCCGGTCGTCCGGTTTACTGCCGGTGCACGGCGATGCGCAAAATCAATCGAGTCATGGGTCCAACGCACGCCAACCGTCAGGCCAATCCAGTCGGTAAAGTCATAGGTCGCTTGCCCGAAAACCGCATAGTTCTCGATATCTACCAGACTGCGCGATGTTGCGGTTGGGAACAGCGTATTGACGGTATCGGTCAGGTTGCACGGCTGCCCGCCGGTGCGTGGATCAACGGGCAAGGTGGATGTCGCGCAACGGACGGCCTGACGCGTGAAATCCTGCGTATTTTCAGATTTCCAGTAAAAGCCACCAATCTGATATTTGAATGCCTTGCTTTGGTCCGACGCCAGTCGAAGCTCGAACGACGTCTGGTCGGTTTCGACAAAGCCGCGGTCATGCAGTTGGGGTGTGCCCACCAGCGCGCGTGGCAAAAAATCGCCCTCACGCAGTTCTTCGTTATTCCAATTGCGATATCCGTAGACCGCGCTCAATGTGTGATCGGTCAAAACATCGAAATCAGCGTTGACGGTGATACCATATTGCCTGTCCAGTGACTGCGTGACGAGGTTGTGGCTTACAAAACGCTGGTTTTCGCCTTGAGCGACGCCGAGCGGCAGGTTGAGTTCGGCGTTCAACACGGCACCGCGCGACACGCCGGTCACTTCGCCGCAACAATCATCGTCGGCTTCATAATAGTCGGCGATGATCTTAATCCGCGCCGGGCCGTTGTCGAAATCGAGGAGGCCGCGAAAGCCGATATGTTCGTAGCCGTTGATCTTGCGGTCACGCGTCGCAAAAGGCACAACATTGGTAATATTGCCCTCATATTTTCCGAAAAATGCGTTGGCGCGGAACGTCAGATTCTCGGCAAGCGGGCCAGCGATGGTCGCGCGCGTGCGGACTTCGTCACCCTGGTAATATTCGGCGGTGACTTCGCCTTCGAAAGTGTCTGAACCGCCTTTTGAAACGACGTTGATCAGGCCGGCCGAAGCGTTTTTACCGAACAGAGTGCCTTGCGGACCGCGCAACACTTCAAGGCGTTCGATTTCGACAAGGTCGGCAAAGGCCTGACCCGAGCGGCTTAGGACAACGCCGTCAACGACCGTCGAAACGCTTGGTTCGGCAGCAATCGAGAACGAAATGGTGCCAACGCCGCGCAGCACGACGGCGGAGTTCGCATTGGTCGTGCCCTTGCGGAAGGTAACCGACGGCACGAGCTGGCCCAGATTTTCAAGGCTGGTGGTGCCAGCGGCGGTCAACGCATCGCCCGAAACAGCGGTAATCGCGATTGGCACATCCTGCACATTTTCTTCAACTTTTTGCGCTGTGACGACGATTTCTTCGACCTGAGCCATTGCTGGTGTCGCGGTCGCAAATGCAATTGCGGTGCCGCCGAGCAAAACGTTGCGGAAAATTTTCGAGCTAAAATATGTTGAAACTTGCATCCTGTGCCTCCCACGAAAAACCTGCCGACTGTGTCGGCTTGCGCTCTCCGTAACCAAAGTGCCTTGATATGTCTAGCGGTGTCATATAGCGATAAATTTTGCTGAATGACTGTGGCATAGATGCAATAACTTGGCAGATTGACCGGAGAGAACAAGTGACCGCAAGGTTCGAGGCAAAGGATGACGGGTTCGACCTGATGCTGGGCGACCGAGTAATTCTAC
>JANLRW010000416.1:0-6435 GCA_031361925.1 Sphingomonadales bacterium | reverse complement strand
TTCATCATGCCCGTCGCTCATACGGGTCGGGCCTGTTGGTTGTCGATCCATTCGGCAACCTGTTGCGCAATGCCGGCAAAAGCCGTTGCTACCGGTCCGTCGCCCAGCGCCGGAGGCTCACCTGCGTCACTCGCCAAGCGGATGCTGATATCAAGCGGAATGCGTCCGAGGAAGGGGATGCCCAGCTCGGCAGCGGCGGCCTCGGCCCCGCCATGCCCGAACGGATCGCTCATCTCGCCGCAGTGGGGGCAAAGATAGCCCGCCATGTTTTCGACCAAACCGATGACCGGGACCTTGGCGGTATCAAAAAAACTGATCGCACGCACCGCATCCATCAGCGCCAAGTCCTGCGGCGTTGAAATGATGATAGCGCCAACAGGCTTATGCTTCTGGATCATCGACAACTGAATATCGCCAGTGCCGGGCGGCAAGTCGACGATGATATCACGCACCTCGCCCCAATGCGCGTCAACCAGCTGTGAAAGCGCATTACCCGCCATCGGCCCCCGCCATGCGACAGCCTGCCCGGGCTTGACCAGCTGCCCCATCGACAGAAACGGGACGCCGCCAGCACCGTTCACCGGAAACATTTTCTTGTCCGCGGCTTCGGGCTTGCCGCTCTCGTTGCCCATCAACCTCGGCTGCGATGGGCCGTAAATATCGGCATCGACCAGACCAACCGCCCTGCCACTCCGCGCCATTGCGACGGCCAGATTGGCAGAAAGCGTCGATTTGCCGACGCCGCCCTTGCCGCTAGCTATGACAATCAGTCGTGGCGCGATCCGTTCGGCGGTCAGCATTACCCGCACCGATTGCGCACCCGCAGCGCTTAGCGCGCGGCGCACGTCGGCCTCGATTGAAACACGTTCGGCAGTGGCCAAGCCAGATACATCGAGCATCAACGAAACGGCATTGTCGTTGGCCTTCAGCGCGCTTGCACGACCACCGGCAACGCCTGCAACCACATCAAAAAACGCATCATTGTCTACCATCCAGCCCGAATAGAATCAGAATTGCGGGATTGACACTGTTTTTCTGAAAAACCGTTCCTATAAAGACTGCATGAGCAAAAAAATCGACAAGCAGGGTGCAACGATATCATCAATTGACGGCAAGGGTCCGTGGGACAGCTCGGGTTCGGACGGCGGTGATGCTGGCAAAGGCGACAAGCCAGATAGCGCGCCAAAATCGGGGCCACGCAGCCCTTGGGAACCGACGCCTGGTAACGAGCCTACAACCGGTCGCGGCCGTGGACCTTCGCTTGAAGATTTACTGCGTCGTGCGGGCGGCGGCGGTAACAAGGGCGGCGGGTTTACCGGTCTGCCCAAACGCCCCGACGGCAAAAGCTGGTGGCCGATCATTATCGGCGGCTTTTTGGCGTTGTGGCTTGTCTGGACCAGCGTCCACCGGCTGGGTCCCGAGCAAGAGGGGGTAATTACGACCTTTGGCAAATATTCACGCACTGTCGGGTCAGGCATTTCATTCACCGCGCCTGCGCCGATCCAACGCATGGAAAAGCTCGATACGCAGCAGATCCGCACGACCTCAGTCGGCTCGTCAAAAGCGGCCAGCGACAATCTGGTTCTGACCAAAGACCAGAACATCATCGACATGGCGTATGACATCCGGTGGTCGATCAAAGACCCCGAGCTGTTCCTGTTCCAGCTTGACCAGCCCGAACAATCGGTCAAGGAAATCGGCGAAAGCGCGATGCGGGCGGCGGTTGCCAACTTCAACCTGACGCAGGCGATTGGTGACGGACGGTCCGATATCGAGGCGCAGGTTCGTCAGCGGATGCAGCAGATACTCGACGAATACCGGGCTGGGGTAATGGTGCAGAGCATATCGATCCGGCAATCCGATCCGCCAGCTGAAGTCAACGAGGCGTTTCGCGAGGTCAACGTGGCGCAGCAACAGCGTGAAAGCTACATCAACAACGCACGCGCAACCGCCAGCCAGATCAAGGAACAGGCGCTTGGCGCGACAATCGAGTTCGACAAGATTTACGAACAATATAAACAGGCACCCGACGTCACGCGTCGCCGCTTATATTATGAAACGATGGAGTCGGTCTTGAGCAAGGTTGACAAGACCGTAGTCGAAAGCGGCGGCGTGACGCCGTATCTGCCGATACCTGAATTCAAAAATAGGACTCGAGCCTCGACCGGCGAAGTGACAGCTACGGAAAGCAAACGATGAACAGCACCATCACCCGCAACCCCATTTTTCTGGCATTTGCCGGGATATTTATACTGATATTGCTGTCGATGTCGGTTTCGATTGTCCCCGAAACGAAGCAGGCAATCATCAGCAGTTACGGCCAACCCTTGCGGATCGTGAACAAATATCACCCCAAGCAACCGTTCGGCGCTACCAATGCGGGTCTGACGTTCCGCATTCCGTTGGTCGAACAGATCCAGTGGATCGACAAACGCGTGTTAAGCGTCGAGATGGAACGCCAAGAAGTGCTTTCGACCGACCAGCTGCGCTTGCAAGTCGATGCTTTCGCGCGGTTTCGGGTGACCGAACCAGCAATCATGTACCGGACGATCCGCACCGAAGACCTGTTGCGCGACCAGTTGCGCACGATCCTCGGGTCCTCACTTCGCAACGAACTTGGCAAGCGGTCGTTCGCGTCGCTGCTGAGCGCCGAGCGCGGCCAAGTAATGGATAATATCCAGAATTCGCTCAACCGCGAAGCCAAAAAATATGGCGCGCAAATTATTGACGTCCGCATCAAACGCGCCGACCTGCCCGACGGTACCCCGCTGCAATCGGCCTATGCCCGGATGAAGAGCGCGCGTAAGCAGGAGGCTGTCGCGATCAATGCCGAAGGCCAGAAAGAAGCGAGGATTATCGTCGCCGAGGCTGAGGCCGAAGCTTCGCGGATCTATGCCATCAGCTTCGGCAAAGACCCGGAATTTTACGATTTCTATCGCGCGCTGCAATCCTATCGGCAGACCTTTGAAAATGGTACTGGCGAGACCAATATGATTATCTCTTCCGACAACGCCTATTTCGACAAATTTCGTAACGGTCGTTAGTCGAAGCGCAAATGACATTGGCATGATGATCCGCCGCCCATTCAATTGGCGTTAAGCTTATCGACGTCACCTGATAATGAATTTCGGGGCATATTGCCCATTTGAATATGACGAGAGGAATGAAATCCGTGCGTTACGTTTATGCAGCTACCACCGCGTTACTGATTAGCGGCAGCGCGCTCGCGCTGGTTAATGACAATCCGGTGACCGCCCAGACCGGCACGCCAGTGTCGCAACAGGCTAATCTCGCCCCCGCAGGCGCTCCCGCCAGCTTCGCTGATCTGGCTGCACAATTACAGCCCGCAGTGGTTAACATCGCGACCAAGCAAAAGGTCGAGGTGGTCGCAGGCGTCAATCCGTTTACCGGTGAGCGCGTTACCCAGCGGCAAGACCAGGCCAGTGGTGGCTCCGGCTTTCTGATTTCATCCGATGGCTATATTGTTACCAACAACCATGTGGTTGCCGGCGGTCCGCAGGGTGAGGCGGTGGACACCGTCACTGTGACCCTTTTCGACGGCAAGGAATATAAGGCCGAAATCGTCGGTCGTGACCCATCGTCGGATATCGCCTTGCTAAAGGTCAAAGCCACCGGGCTTCCATTTGTTGCGATGGCCGATTCGAAGACGAGCCGCGTGGGCGACTGGGTGATCGCCATCGGCAACCCGCTAGGGCTTGGAAACACCGTGACCGCAGGCATCGTCTCGGCGCTTCAGCGCAACATCGGTTCGGGCGGCGCATATGATCGTTTCATCCAGACCGACACCGCAATTAACCCGGGCAATTCAGGCGGGCCGTTATTTAACCTGAAGGGCGAAGTCATCGGCATCAACAACCGCCTGATCTCGCCGATCGGTGCCAATATTGGCGTTGGTTTCGCCATACCCGCCGAAGAAGCAGTGCCGGTGGTCGAATCGCTCAAAAAAGGCGTCCGCGTCGAACGCGGCTATCTCGGCATCAGTATTGCGCCGGTGGGTGAAGACTTGGCCGATGCGCTTGGTTTAGAGAAGAACCGCGGCGAATTCGTCAACCGTGTGGTCGCAGGCGAAGGCGCTGAAAAGGCCGGGCTCAAAGAAGGCGACATCGTGTTGAAGGTGAATGGCCGCGATGTATCGCCTGATTCGACGCTGTCCTATATCGTCGCCAATGTGAAACCCGGCACGAAAATTCCGTTGGATATCTTGCGCGAAGGCAAGCCGATGCGGCTAACCGCAACCGTCGGCACGCGCCCGACCGAAGAGAAACTGGCGCAGAGCAACTTCAACCCCGAAGAAGAAAAAGACTTTAAGGGCGATACCGACAGCGCCGATGCCAAGGTCATCCGCGAAGCACTTGGTCTTAGCGTTATTCCGCTCGACCCTGAAATTGCGCGTCAATTGGGTATGGGGACGGACATTAAGGGGCTTGTGATCGACGTGCCCGGTCGTGGCACCGGGCAGCAAGCCGGGTTGAAGCGCGGTGATGTTATTGTTTCGGCAACTTACAAACCGCTTGGCACGACAGAAGCCCTTGCCGCAGCTGTGAAGGAAGCCAGGGCAGCAGGCCGGAGCGCTTTGCTGCTCGGCATCAAACGCCGAGGCGCGCCAACGCAATATGCGACGGTCAAGCTCGACTAAGATTAAAAATCACGGCGAAAGCCTGCTCAGACTAGGATTTCTATCGCTGGCCCCTGCCCCAAAAAATTGGCGGGGCTAGCGCTGGCACCATAAGCGCCTGCACAAAATATTGCGACCAAGTCGCCGACTTCGGAGCGCGGCAGATGGGCCTGATCAGAGAGCTTGTCGAGCGGTGTGCATAGGCAGCCGACGATGGACGCGACCTCTTCGGGCTCCGCATCAAAACGTGTGGCAATTGCTACCGGATAATTGCGGCGGATGACGGTGCCGAAATTCCCGCTGGCGGCAAGCTGGTGATGCAGCCCACCATCGGTGATGAGGAAGGTCTCGCCATGACTGATCTTGCGGTCAACGATGCGGGTTAGGTAGACGCCTGCTTCGCCCACTAAATAACGCCCGAGTTCGATACAGAAATGGGTGTCCGACAAGCTGGCAGGAAGCGCATCCAAGGCGTCGCCCAATGCAGCGCCGACGCCTTTAATATCGACTGGTTCGTCGCCCGGAAAATAGGGAATGCCGAACCCGCCGCCCAAATTGACGTGCGGCGGCGAAGCGCCAATCGCTTGTGTGAGTTCGGCAACCAACGCCAAGGTCTGCGCCTGCATATTGATGATCGCATCGGCTTTCAAAGCCTGTGACCCGGCATAGATATGAAAACCTCGCCACTGCGCACCTGCCGCAATGATGCGCTTTACCAACGCGGGCACACGTTCAGCATCGACGCCAAATTGCTTGGCCCCGCCGCCCATTTTCATGCCCGAGCCTTTAAGGTCGAAGCTGGGGTTCACACGGACAGCGAGGCGCGGCGTGACACGGAGTTTCGCGCCGATAGCGATCGCGCGCTCTGCTTCACCTTCGGACTCGCAATTGAGCATTATGCCAAGCGTAATTGCGCGTTCGAGTTCACGGTCGCGCTTTCCGGGTCCGGCAAAACTGATGCGGCCCGCCTCGACCCTGGCGGCCAGCGCCAGCTCAAGCTCCCCACCCGAAGCGACGTCGAACCCATCGACCAACCCATTCATCATTGCCAGCAGGGGCGGAAACGGATTACCCTTCATCGCATAATGGATCGCCAATCGCTGCGGCATCGCAGCCCGCAGATCGGCGACGCGTCGGCGCAGATGCTCGGACGAATACACAAATAAAGGCGTATCGCCTGCCCGTCCCACCAACGCAGACGCCGTCATCCCGCCAATCGCGAGTTCGCCGTCCAGCGCGCAATAGCCAGCGGGTATGGGACCAGTTGCCTTCATCATGCCAAGCTATAGCTAACAGGCGTAAAGGTTTTGATAAAAGCGTAAGGGCACCGCCAACGCAAATACCGTTCCACATATGACGGCGCTGTTCTTTTTTGCCTTTGCGGCCCGGCGAACTTCAGCGCAGCCAGAATAAGCAGCACATCTCTCATCAAACCATCGCCCTGATTCGCCTGACGCGGCGCGACTGTTTTGGCAACCAAGGGCGATGCGAGCAATAATGGCGGCATGACCGGAGCGTTGCTGGCAGCGGCGAACGCGACGCGGTAAAAAGGAAGCGCTGCCTTAGTGGGGGCATCGGCACTCATGAGGTGGGCGCGGGGCACACAACCGAAGGAGAGCTGTAGCGGCTGGTGGAGAACCTAGGGCGGGGGGGGCCAATTAGTATTGTTCCCCGGTAATACCACTCATTTAGACGAAACGGCGGGGGCTTCCCCCGCCGCCGTTCGCTGGATCATTGATACGTGTCGTAGCTCGCCCGCGAGATTTGCGTGCTGCAAGCATTGAAACGCGCCTGCAATT
>JANLRW010000379.1:0-3625 GCA_031361925.1 Sphingomonadales bacterium | reverse complement strand
TATTGCCATGAACAATATGGCATCGACCCTGACATTATGGCGACGGCCAAAGGCCTTGGCGGCGGTTTTCCTGTCGGTGCTTGCCTCGCCACTGAAAAGGCGGCGCGCGGCATGGTCGTTGGCACGCACGGCTCAACCTATGGCGGCAATCCGTTTGCGATGGCGGCGTGTCAGGCGGTTTGGGACGTGGTCGCCAATGACGAGTTTCTGGCGCAGGTGCGTTCCACCGGCGAAAAACTCCGCGCTGCGCTGGAACAGTTTATCGGCAATTATCCTGACCTGTTCACCGGCGTACGCGGCAAGGGCCTGATGCTCGGTGTGATGATGACCCAGGAGGCGCGGGCGTTCGTGGCGCATCTGCGTGATCATCACGGGTTGCTCTGCGTGGCGGCTGGCGACAACACCTTCCGCGTCCTGCCGCCGCTCAACATCGACGACAGCCATATCGCGACGTTCATGGAAAAGCTGTCGGCGGGTGCTGCGAGTTACCAGATACCGCAAGCCGCATGACGCGGCATTTCCTAAACCTGTCCGACGCAGGCGGGAATGCGATTGCTACGATGCTGGCTGATGCGATGGACCGCAAGGCAGGTCGGGCCGGTTGGACGAAGGGCCGGGCCGATGCTGACGCGCCGCTTGCCGGACATACGCTGGGTATGATCTTCGAGAAAAACTCAACGCGCACCCGCACCTCGTTCGAAATGGCGATGAAGCAATTGGGCGGCGACAGCATGTTCATGGCCGCCGGACAGATGCAGCTCGGGCGCGGCGAGAGCGTTGCTGATACCGCGCGGGTGTTGTCACGCTATGTCGATGCGATTCTGATCCGCACGGACGACCACGCCAAGGTCGAGGAACTGGCAGCCTATGCCAGCGTACCCGTAATCAACGGCCTGACCGACCTGTCGCATCCCTGCCAGATTGTGGCCGACCTGCTGACCATCGTTGAGCAGGGTAAGCCGCTGCCCGGACTGGAAGTCGCGTGGCTGGGCGACGGTAACAATGTGCTTAATTCGATTGTCGAAGCCGCCGGGATTTTCAAATTCAACGTCCGCATCGCAGTGCCGCAAGGTTATGAAAGCGACAGCAGCTTTATCGAGGTGGCCACGGCGGCGGGGTCGAACATCACAATTACGCGCGACGCTGCGGAAGCAGTAGCGGATGCGGATATTGTTGTCACCGATACATGGGTGTCGATGGGTCAGGACCATGCGCATAACAAAATTGCCGCGATGATGCCGTATCAGGTAAACGAACGGCTGATGGCAGCGGCCAAGCCCGACGCAAAATTCCTTCACTGCCTACCCGCGCACCGCGGTGAGGAAGTCACTGACGGGGTTATCGACGGGCCGCAGTCGCTGATCTGGGATGAGGCGGAAAACCGGCTGCACGCGCAAAAGTCGATTTTGCTTTGGTGTTTCGGTAAGCTCTAATGGTGTTGCAGCCGGAGACCTTTGGCGACCAGCCACTACGCTTTTCGCTGCCGGGCCGTCATGCGCGGGGCCGGTTGGTTCGGCTTGACGGTGTGCTGTCGGAAATCCTGGCGGCACATGCTTATCCGCCGCTGATCGAAAAGACATTAGCAGAGGCTCTGGTCTTGACTGCGTTGCTCGGCGCTTCGCTCAAACAGGCCGATGGCCAGCTGACGATGCAGGCGCAAACCAACAAAGGTGCGGTCCGGCTGCTGGCGTGCGACTATAAAGACGGCGCACTGCGTGGGTATGTGCAGTTCGACGCGGCAGCGGTTGCGGCATTGCCGTCGGACCCGACATTGTTCGGGTTGTTCGGCACCGGCTATCTCGCGATTACGTTCGACCGTGCATTGCCGGTCGGCGAAGGCGGTGGGCGTTATCAGGGGATTGTGCCACTGGAAGGTGCATCATTGTCGCAAGCTGCCGAGCATTATTTCGTGCAGTCCGAACAGATCCCGACTTTGATACGCGTCGGTGTCGATCATATAGCTGGCCGCTGTATTGCTGGCGGATTGCTCGTCCAGCATCTCCCCGAAGGCGAGGAAGGACGAGAGCGTCTGCATGTGCGGCTCGACCACCCCGAATGGGAGCATGTAGCGGCCCTGTCGGGCACCATGGGGCGTGACGAATTATGCGATCCGGCATTGCCGCTGGAAGAAATCGTCTGGCGGTTGTTCCACGAAGAGGCCGAAGTGCTGATCGAAAGCGGGTCGCCGCTCGCCAAAGGATGCCGCTGCGACATTGCGCATATTCGTGATGTTATCGCAAAATTTCCGGCCAAAGACCGCACCGACATGGCTGATGAAGCCGGGGAAATTGTCGTGGACTGCGAATTTTGCTCGCGGCGTTTTCCGATAACTTTGGCGAGTTTGTGCAATTAACTTCGCCGTTTATCGCATATCTTCGGTCATTCATCGTTCATATACCACATTCTATCGTGATTTCGGTCATGATTGATGCTACAGAGCATATATAACAAGAGGTCGCATCGCTGTTTTTATTGAGTGATGAGCCGGTATATTATGAAAATAAAGATCTCCCAAATGGCCGCTCTCGGCCTCTTTTCGGCCTCTGCGGCTGCCGGGGCGACTGCCTATGCGCAGGGCACCGACCTGTCTTTGCTCGAGTCGCTTGATCGCGGTTTGTGGCAACAGCGCGCGGTGGGGGGTGGCACATCGGGCGCCGTAATCGACAAATTATGCGTAGGCGATCCGTCGCAGCTCACGCAAATTCAGCATGGTGATGCTTCGTGCAGCCGCTACGTCGTCCGCTCAACACCCAATTCGGTGACCGTCAGCTATACTTGCCGGGGGCAGGGGCAGGGCCTGACGACGATCCGTAAGGAATCGGGCAAACTGATCCAGATCCAGTCGCAGGGTATCCGCAATAACTCGCCGTTCTCGTTTTCGGTCGAAGGCCGTCGTTCGGGCACCTGCTAGAGCGCCCATTTTTTCGCGAACGGCGTTAACCACATATTTACCATTTATCCGCTAATGAGGGGTGTGTCTTTTACGAGATACGCTTTCCTCCCTAGCAGGCTTAACAGCCTATAACTGGGCCGCTCGCTGCAAAGCTGAGCGGCCCATTTTTATATCGGGTCCAAATCCTAAAACGCGGCAATTCCCGTAATCGCGCGGCCAAGAATTAGCGCGTGCACATCATGCGCGCCTTCATAGGTGTTGACGGTCTCAAGATTTACCATGTGTCGCATCACCTGATACTCGTCGGAAATGCCGTTGCCGCCGTGCATGTCGCGCGCGGCGCGGGCGACGTCGAGTGCCTTGCCCACATTGTTGCGTTTGACGATAGAAATCATGTCGGGCGAAAATTTGCCTTCATCCATAAGGCGGCCAACGCGCAAGCTCGCCTGTAACCCGAGCGATATGTCGGTCATCATGTCGGCGAGTTTCTTTTGATAGAGCTGGTTCGCCGCAAGCGGTTTGCCAAACTGGTGCCGGTCGAGGCCGTATTGGCGGGCGGCGTGCATGCAGAATTCGGCAGCGCCCATCGCGCCCCAGCTAATGCCGTAACGCGCGCGGTTGAGGCACCCGAACGGGCCTTTGAGGCCTTGAACGTCGGGAAGTAGCGCGTCTTCGCCGACTTCGACATTGTCCATGACGATCATACCAGTGGTCGAGGCGCGGAGGGACAGC
>JANLRW010000333.1:0-7851 GCA_031361925.1 Sphingomonadales bacterium | reverse complement strand
CTCCGCCGACCGGGTGGAATGGAGCGTGCCGGTGCCAGCGAACGGTAAAGCGACGCTGACTGCCACCTTTGACAGCCGGTATTGAGAGCTAGCGCGTTGCGCCTTCCTAACACCCTTCCTTCACCCCAGCGAAGGCTGGGGTCCATCACGCCCGTCCGCTAAATACCGCCGTCCGCGCTTGAACGAGGGGCGTATAGGCCCTAGCCTTCGCTGGGGCGACGGAAGGGTGTTAGGAAGGCGCAACGCGCTAGCTCTCAATACCGGCTATCAAAGGTGGCAGTCAGCGTCGCTTTGCCGTTCGCTGGCACCGGCACGCTCCATTCCACCCGGTCGGCGGAGACGCGTTTGCCTGTCTGCGATTGCTCGGTGATGCGGACATCACCCCACAGGCCCGATTGGCCCATGTCGACGGTGATCGCTTCGCCGCGCGCATTAGTGAATTCATAGCGCATTTTGGTGCGCCAGCGGCTGGAGTTTATCCGCGTGCGCTCCTCAACGACGGTTTTCACCTTCACGTCGAAGGCGTCGCCGGTGCGGATTGACATCGCACTGCCCATCGGCGTTGCTTCGATTGCGCTTTCGCCGATGAATTGAGGATCGCCGCGTTTGTCGCGCATGTAGACGCGCATCGTGCCCGATGGCAACTGGTCGCCCAGACCGCCGCCGCGCGATGTCGAGAATTTGAGCACCGATGACGCGCTGGCGGCGTCGTTGGTTGCAAGCCAACCATTATTGAATTCATAGACTTTGCGCGCCGGTGCGGCCTTCACATCGAGAAAGCTCACCTGCTTTTGCTGCGCGTTCGATATCGTCGTGCGCTCGCTCAACGGATAGAGATAATAATCACCGAGCCGTTCGCGGTCATTGCTCTCGGTTCCGGCTTCATCAATTGTGCCAGTGCCGCCGTTCCACGGCATCTGCACATTGCGTCGCCCGCCGCCGTTATTGGGGTTGCCCGCGACCAATAGGACATCGGCATTGGTATAATCGGTGCCGGTATTGTTGGTCAAAGTTACCCAGCCTTGGACGTCGATGGTTTGCTTGGCGTCGTCGAACAGGGTCACATAATCCGATGTCCAGCCGAGCCCGGGGGTGAGGTATGTAAGCGTGGTCGGCGTCGATCCACCTTTGGATTCGAGCGTAACCGACAGCGTCGGCCGTGCACGCAAATTGGGTGGCACCTTGTCGAAAATCACGCGGACGGGCAGGCCGTCGTCGCGCAGCACCTCGATGGTATCGCCGATCTGCAACACAACGCCGCCATTGGCCGCGAGCACCTTGGCGCGCACGCGCGTTTCGGCACCGGTCGCGGGGTTCGTGCGCAGCAAAGTGATGGTCTGGCCCACCGCTTTTTCCATCAGCTTGGCAGGCGTCAGCAGATCATAATCGAAATTCTGTTCGACAATGCCGATGCCGGGGCCGGTTAGAGTCACTGTTTCGGCACGGATTTGCGCCGACACGTCAGGGAATTCCTGTTTCGACCGGCCCGACGGCAGCGTCATCCGCCGTGTATCCTGCACCAAGCTCTGGCCATTTTGGTAGATCGTAACCGCGACATCGCCTTGCGCCGTCGCCTCACCGGGGATGGCGACGCTGGTCGCGGAAGGTGTTTGGGCTAACAGGGGCAGCGCAAATGCGCTCCCCAATCCCAGTAGCAGCAAGTGGCGCATGTCATCCTCCCTGTAATATTATCACATGGGATGAACTAGTTTTATCAGGATGACCAGAGGATTAACGACGGTGAAGCGTTACTCTGCCGCGGTTACAATGTCTTCATCATTGGCCGATTTGGGCCGACGCGCGCGTGGTTTGCGAGCGGGCTTTGCTGCGGCCTCATTATCGTCGAAGTTGCTGCTAATCGCGATCGACGGCGGCAAGACCGCGAGATCGAGCCCTGCCGGTTCGTCCGCTGCTTCTTCGCTGTGATGACGGCGCGGCGCACGGTTGGCGTTGCGGTCATTGCCATTCCGATCGCTGCTATTGCGCTCGGGCCGGTCCTGCCGATCATTGCGGCGCGGGCGGTCTTGATTATTGGCATCACGCTGCGGACGGCGGTCTTCGCTGTCGGCGTCGCGCGCGGTTTCGGCGTCTGCACCGTCGTTCGAACCCTGCTCGTCATAAGACGGCGTGCGGTCATCATTCTGCCAGTCATCCCGGTCGTCGCGCGCTTCTTCGCGCACATCATCTCGGGGGCGACGTTCGCCCTGCTGATCCTGACGTGCTTCCTGACGGCTGCGGAAATCGGCGAGCACGCGGAAATAATGGTCGGCAAATTGCAGATGATATTCGGCATTGACGCGGTCGTCATTGAACTGCGCGTCGCTTGCCATTTTTTTGTATTTTTCGAGCATCTGGCTCGCGTTGCCGCGGGCACGGTTGTCGATGCTGTTGTTATAATCAAAACCGCTGCGGTTATTATTCTGCTGACGGTTGTTGTTATTATTGTTGTTACGGCCGCGACGACGATTATTATTGTTACTCGGCTGCCGGTTGTTGCTGGTATTCATAAGGGCTGACCCGTCCTCAAATAAGCTCTTTTCAAAGTGAAGCCCCGAAAACCCTGTTCTGTGCGGGCTGCGCCAAGGCTGTTCCAAGCCTTGATTTCATGTCCGTGCGCTGGGGGCGGCTTCGCGCAAATGCCGAATTTTGGTCATTCCGCTGCGATGCAACGCCGTCATTAGCGGTCTGCTACACCGATTCCAAGCGAAAAGCGCAAAGCACGGGGATTCCCGCCCAAATCGCGGCGCATTTCGGTGGATAACCCCGCTTTGCTTGCCAAATCGCTAACGGCTTGCGCTTGGGTAAACCCGATTTCGAAGATCGCGACTCCGTCCTGCGCCAGCAATGCCGGGATTTGCGGGATCAACGTCCGGTAATCGTCCAGCCCCTGCGCCCCGGAGAACAGGGCGCTGTGCGGTTCGTAGCGCGCGACGCTTGCATCCAGCACCGCATCGGTCTCGACATAAGGCGGGTTGCACAGGATGAGGTCGAACGTGCCCAGCTTGGCCGCCCAGTTTTCGTTGTGCCAGCTTAGATGCTCAAAAGCCGCGCGGGCGCCGAGCCCGAGCTGCACTGCATTGTCAGCGGCAACCGCCAACGCCGTTGCACTGACATCCACCCCAACGCCGCGCGCGTTTGGAAAAACCGACAGCGCTGCGAGCAACAGTGCGCCAGATCCAGCGCCGAGATCGAGAATACGGAGCGGCTCTGCGCGTTCAGCAAACGCATCGACTGCCATCTCGATCAATGTCTCGCTGTCGGCGCGGGGGATCAGGACAGCAGGCGTTACCGTCAACTGTAGGTCCCAGAATTCTTGCACTGCGCGGATATAGGCAACCGGTTCGGCTGCTGCCCGCCGCTCGATCAATGTGGCAAAGCCTTTGGGCACCGCCAAATCATGTTGCCTTATCAACATATCGGCGCGCGACAGTCCCAGCGCATGGGCCATCAAGATCTCGGCGTCCAGCCGTGCGGTATCGCTGATGCCCTCAAGCTGCGCGGTCGCGGCGCGCAAGCTGGCGGATATAGTGTCGATTGGCAGCATCATCCACGCCACCTAACCCGACAGCCCGCCTTGGTCTTGCGATATTTTGCGATTGCCGTGCATCTTTTTGCCGTCTGGCGCGTTTCTGTTGCTGGTATCCACCACAATCAAGAGGACGCTTCATCATGAAATCATTTAATCTCGCTCTGCTGGCCGGCATGTCGGCGCTGGCCCTTGCCGCTTGTTCGAACAGCGAAAGCGCTGACACCGCCGCCGCTGATGACACCACCGTTGTCCAAGACGAAACGATGGCACCCGATACGATGGCACCAGCTGCAACCGGCGAACAAAATATTGTCGAAATGGCGCAGGGTAATTCCGACGTTTCGACCTTGGTCACCGCCGTAACCGCTGCCGGTCTCGGAGAAACACTCTCCGGCCCGGGACCGTTCACGGTATTCGCGCCGACCAACGCCGCCTTTGCCAAAGTTGACAAGGCGACGCTCGAAGGCCTGATGAAGCCCGAAAGCAAGGCGGCGCTTGGCGAAGTGCTGAAATATCACGTCGTTGCCGGTACGGTTAAG
Organism: Sphingomonadales bacterium; assembly: GCA_031361925.1. GTDB lineage: Bacteria > Pseudomonadota > Alphaproteobacteria > Sphingomonadales > Sphingomonadaceae > Sphingorhabdus_B. Next base: position 3,783 of record JANLRW010000333.1, on the reverse strand, counting down.
TCGACCGATCTTGCCAAGATGATCAAGGACGGTGGCGGCACCGCGACGGTCAAGACGCTGAACGGTTCGCTCAAGGCCAGCATGGACGGCGACAAGATCGTCCTGACCGATAGCAAGGGTGGCAAGTCCACTGTGACCGGTGCCGACATGGTCGCATCGAACGGCGTGGTCCACACCATCGACACCGTCGTCATGAAGTAATGATCTTGTTGTAGCCGGATTACGCCAAGCGATCCCTCCCTGCTTGGTGCCGGTTACAACATGATGTTCTCAAATCCCCCTAGCAGGTTTGACGAGGACACACAGAAACCCCGTCCAGAAATGGGCGGGGTTTTTGCGTTGCCTACAGCCCCAACGCCGCGCGCATAATCTGGTAAATGGTGTTCTGCTCGATGGTGCCCTTGAACAGATATGCCTTTGGGCCTGCTGCGCGCGCCACAACGTCGTCACCGCCGTGGGTTTCCGAACCAGTCGGGGTCAACGCCTGCTGCTTGTAATCGAGCGCCTGCGTGTCCTCTTTCAACGGATCGGTCCGTGCCGATGTGGTGACGGCACCCGGACCGTTGGCATAGCCTAAGGTGGTGTAGCCTTTGCCGTCCTGCGCCAAAATCGGCTTGCCCGACTGGTCGATAACGCTGCCGAGGATCGGGTTGCCGCGCTGCGGATAGCCTGACATCGTGAAGGTGTGGCTGTGGTCCGAAGTGACGACGATCAACGTATCGCGCAGGTCAACGGCATCCATCGCCGCCTTCAACGCATCGTTCAGCGCCACCGTGTCCTGCAACGCGCGCCGCGCATTGCCCGCATGGTGGCCGTGGTCTATCTTGCCTGCCTCGACCATCAGGACATAGCCCTTGCGGTTCTTGTTCAGCATCGCAATCGCCTTGGTAGTCATTTCGGCAAGCGATGGCTCTTTGGCTCCGGCCGCAGTGCGGTCGGCATCGAACTGCATATGCGATTGTTCGAACAGGCCGAGCAGCTTCGATGCTTTCTTCGCATCGACTGCACCGAAACCGTCGTTGTTCCACACATAGGCACCGCCCGGATTGGCCGCCTGCCATGTTGCGATCAGGTCTTTGCCATCGGCGCGCTTGCCCCTTTTGTCCGGATATTCGGGGTCAGCGGCGGTGGCGGGCATGAAATGCTGGCGACCTCCGCCGAGCATGACCTCAAACCCGTTGCCATGCGGCCATTCGATCATCTGCCGCGCGATGTCGGTGCAGCCTTCTTTTTTGGCAGCCTCGGGCATGACCGAATCGACTTCCCAGTTGCGCTGCGCGGTGTGCGCATAGGTCGCCGCCGGGGTCGCATGGGTGATCGTCGCGGTCGACACGATGCCGGTGGCATAGCCCTTATCCTCGGCCAGTTCGAACAACGACTGAACCTTATACGCAGCGGTCGCGGCACAGTTATCCTCGACCGATTGCGGACCAACACCGATCACCCCGTTCAGCGTTTTGACGCCCGAGACAATCGCGGTCGCGGTCGGTGCGCTGTCGGGCACTTGGCCGTCGTGCGAATAGGTTTTGACCAAAGCGGTATAGGGCAGGCGGTCCATTTGCGCGACGTAGGATTCGCCGTCGACACCCTTTTGCTGGCCTTCGAATATGCGCGCGGCGGTCAACGTGGTCACGCTCATCCCGTCGCCGATGAAGATGATGACGTTGCGCGCCTTACGGTTGTTTGGCTTGTCCGCGATCAAACGCGCCAGCTCGGCCTTTCCGGCGTTCAGATAGCCTTCGCTGGTACCCACCGGCGGCTTGGCCGATTGCGCCAACGCAGGCGCTGCGATCAAGCAGGATGCCAGCACAGCAGACGGCAGGAACGGCGGCAGTTTACGCATTTCACTCTCCTAATAAATCGGCCTAGCGCCTTGCAGATGATGATGACGGCACCGTGACACAGCCCGTCTAAACGCATCGTTTTGCGTTGGCGAGTATCGCGATGCCTTCAAGGAAATAATTTTGCCGGTGTGGCGGGCGGCACTAACCAATCCTTCACTCGCGTCGGTTAGGTCGTGCATTATGGGTATTCAGCGGACTTTCGGCAAACTCGGCAATCGCAGCATGGCGCGCCTGACGGCGGGGCTACAGGCTGCTCTGGTGACGCCCGACCGAACCGCACAGTGCAAGGTCGAAAATGTGTCTCGGCTCGGTTGCCGTTTGCAGCTGGCGGAGCCGCCGCGCGTTGGTGCAACCGCCTTGGTGCGCTTTGCCGAGGTCGAGGTGCTGGGCACGATCAGCTGGGTGAAGGGCGGAGAGCCTGGCTGGGCCGGTCGCTGCGGCGTAAAGTTCGCGCAGCAACTGACGCTGGAACAGGTCGAACGCATCCGCTGGATCGCCGAACATGCGCGCGAGCATGAGGATGCGACGCTGACCGGGACGCCTGCGGTGTGGCGGTGAGGTTTTAGGCCAGCCCGCCCCCTCCGCTAAAGGAGGGAGCGGCAAGCATCCCTATTTCCACTCAATCTTCGTGAAATTGAAGCTGACCGACTCGGTGGCACATGTCGTCACCACAGGATCGAGGATAGTGCCCTCTTTGCCGGTGGATATTTGCCTGATGGTGACAGAACCGATATGCTGGCCAGCCGCACAGCCGGTCCACGGCGTCATGCGCGCAGCGGCTTCGCGGACTTTCTGGACCGCGGGAAGCAGCAATGCTGCGGTTTGCTCGTCGGCCGCCTTTGTCACCACGACTTCGCTTACCGAAGGCGCGCTAGCTTCCCTCGTCACCGATATTTCGCTTACCGAGGGCGCGCTAGCTTCCCTGCCAGACGCGACCCTCACCGGCTTGTGCATACGCTTTCCGGTGGCCTGTCCCGACGCAGCGTCGCGCGGTAATGTGATGGTGTGATCGGCGGGTACAACCTCACCGGTTGCGGTGCGCGCGGTGCCGAGCTGAACCGATTCGAGCTCGATCCAGCCCTTATGCCGCGCGTCGCCTTTGACATGCGGCCCCGCACCGCCGCCTGCGCCGGCAACCTTGCTTTCGCCGGGAACGCCCTCGATTTTCAGCAGATAATCGCTCGCCGCCTGCGCCGATCCGGCCCACGCCAACGCAGCAACCGCGACAGCCGACAACGCGGCATTCTTCATGTGATGAACAGTCATTGGAACTCTCCCATTTCCGCGACCACCATTGTTTACACGATTTTGCGGATAAACAGAAGTTTGTTGCGGAGCCTAACCATTAAGGGGAGGGGATCGTCACCACTTCCCGCCAGCGTCCTTTATGGCCTTGAGCAAAGCCTTCTTACTCTCCGTCCGCCACTCGCCATTGTTGCGGGGGAGGTCGGTGATGCCGGTTTCCTGACGGCGGCGTTCGATGCGCGCGGTGAATTCGGCCACGGGTATGGCGCGTTTCGGTTTAGCTTTCGAGGTCTGCGACGCCATAATCGCCTCCGCTTTCATATCTGATCCGTTTGTCCATATAGTCGAGATCGGCCTCATTATGAAGGATGAACAATCGCCGCGCCTGTTCGCGCATGGCGGGTGCCGAGCCGGAGGCAAATTGACCCATGCGGTCGGCGATGATATCCTCGACCGAAGTAACCGCCACCTCGCCGTCGGGCGCGAAGTCGAGAAGCTCGATCCGTTCGCGCTCCGCCATGCCGTCGAGCAAGGTCGATGTTACGACCTCGAAGCCCAAAGCCAGTTCGGGATGAATCCAGCCGCGCGTTGCCATGCCGGGGCCGGAAGGGCGGATGAAGCCGTGGCGTTGCAGTTCTTCCTCGAACGCATCCTGCGCGCCCGTCGAGATATCAAAGTCGCCGGTGGCGATGGC
>JANLRW010000296.1:0-1572 GCA_031361925.1 Sphingomonadales bacterium | reverse complement strand
GCCGTGCTTTGCGACGGGGACCTCGCACGCGGCAACAACTATCGACACGGCGGTCGAGACGTTGAGCGTATGATGCCCGTCGCCGCCGGTGCCGCAGACGTCGATGGACCCTTTGGGCGCGTCGATCGGGATAAGCCGTTGACGCATCGCTTGCGCCGCAGCCGCGATTTCGACCATCGTTTCGCCACGCAGCGAGAGCGCGACGAGGAAGGCTTCGATTTCATCCTCGGAGGCGCGGGCGTCGAGGATGTCGGCAAAGGCCTGTGCGGCCTCGTCATGGTCGAATAGATGCTGCGGATCGGGCAGGGGGCCGTATGGGTTCATGCGCGATCCTTGGGTTTCATTCCGGCAATCCGCATGAAGTTCGCGAGTATCGCATGGCCGTGTTCGGTGGCGATGCTTTCGGGGTGGAACTGCACGCCGTGGATGGGCAGGCTCACGTGGCGGAATCCCATGACGTGGCCGTCGTCCGACGTCGCGTTGACGATCAGGCTGTCGGGAATATCCTCGACAATCAGGCTATGATAGCGCGTCGCGGTGAAGGGCGAGGGCAGGCCAGCGAACAGCCCGCTGCCGTCATGCGTTACCGGCGAAGTCTTGCCGTGCATCAATCCGCCGCGCGCAACGGTCCCGCCGAAATGCTGGCCAATGGTCTGGTGCCCGAGGCACACGCCGAGCAGCGGCTTGCGCGCATCGGCGCAGGCCGCAACCAGATCAAGGCTGACACCCGCCTCATTCGGCGTCTTTGGCCCCGGCGAAATTAGGAAGGCCTCAGCGCCCGACGACAGCGCCAGACCCGCAGACATATCATCGTTGCGGACAACCGCGACTTCGGCGCCAAGCTCCATCAGATAATGGACGAGGTTCCATGTGAAGCTGTCATAATTGTCGATGACCAATATCATTGCCCAAACCCCGCTTCACCAGCCACCTTAACCGCCTCGCGTGCCGCCGCAATCAGCGCCCCCGCCTTCGCTTCGCACTCGCGTTGTTCGTATTCGGGGTCGCTGTCGGCGACGATGCCTGCGCCTGCTTGCACGTGGAGCACGCCGTCTTTGACGATGCCCGTGCGCAACACAATGCAGCTGTCCATGTCACCATTGGGTGAAAAATAACCGACGCCGCCCGCATAAGCTCCGCGCGTTTCGGGTTCGAGTTCGGCAATGATTTCGCAGGCCCGGACTTTCGGCGCGCCGCTGACGGTGCCGGCGGGGAAGCCTGCGAACAATGCGTCGATGGCGTCCTTATCGGGCGCGAGTTCGCCTACGACGTTGGAGACGATGTGCATCACATGGCTGTAGAATTCGACCATATAGCTGTCGGTCACGGTCACGCTGCCGCCCTTGGTCACGCGGCCGACATCGTTGCGGCCGAGGTCGAGCAGCATCAGATGCTCGGCGCGTTCCTTGGGGTCAGCGAGGAGCGAGGCGCGGTTTTCGGCGTCCTCCAATGCGGTTTTTCCGCGCGGGCGGGTTCCGGCAATCGGGCGGATAGTGACTTCGCCATCGCGCAACCGGACGAGGATTTCGGGGCTTGACCCGATCAGCGCAAAACCGGGCATGTCGAGGAAAT
>JANLRW010000291.1:0-3309 GCA_031361925.1 Sphingomonadales bacterium | reverse complement strand
TTTGACAGGGAACCATCTATGCCAACCGGTCTCGCCGCCTTGCTCGACGACATCGCCACGATCACCAAAGTCGCCGCTGCGTCGATTGACGATGTCGCCGCGGCCGCCGGCAAGGCGAGTACCAAGGCGGCGGGCGTCGTCATCGACGATACTGCTGTGACGCCGCAATATGTCACCGGTTTCACCCCCGACCGCGAGCTGCCGATTATCTGGCGGATTGCCAAGGGGTCGCTCAAAAACAAGTTGCTGTTCATCCTGCCCGCCGCGTTGTTGCTCAGCGCGTTTTTGCCGTGGGCGATTACGCCGATATTGATGATTGGCGGGGCGTATTTGTGCTTCGAGGGCGCGGAGAAAGTGATGGAGATGTTCGCCGACGTAACCGACGGCGAGGCCGAAACGCTCGATGATGAAATCGCCCAAATGTCGAGCGCGGATCATGAGGCAAAAATGGTATCGGGCGCGGTGCGGACCGATTTCATTCTGTCGGCAGAAATCATGATCATCTCGCTCAATGAACTAACCAGCAGCAATCTTGCCAACCCGATCGCAGGTGACTTGCCGCCGATTGTCATGCAGGCGATGGCGCTGGCCTTTGTCGGCGTGGCGATCACGATTGCGGTTTACGGCGTCGTTGGCCTGATCGTGAAAATGGACGATATCGGGCTGCACATGGCGCAACGAAAAAATGGCGTGTCGCGCGCTATTGGCCGCGCGCTGGTGAGCGGAATGCCGAATCTGCTGGCGGTGCTCTCGACAGTCGGCACCGCAGCCATGCTGTGGGTCGGCGGGCAGATTATCCTGCACGGCCTGCATTATTATCCCGGCAAGATGATCGGTATCGAAGGCGGTGTGCTTGGCTGGCTGGCCGACGCCTCATTGTGCGGGTTATTTGGATTAGCGCTGGGCGCAGTCATCGTCTGGGTGCATCACAAGCTTGTGCCTGCCAAGGCGCATTAAGCGGCGGCGGTTTGCCCCGCGATGCAGCCGGGAACACCAGCGCGGATTTGTTCGGTGGTCAGATGGCAGCCATCGTGCCGCCAGCCTGGTGGCATCCAGAGGTAACGCAACTTATCCTGCCAGCGCGGTGCCGAACGCATTTCGCCAACTAGCCACTGCGCGCCTGATGTTTGGATATCCCAGATGCGGTCGCTTTCGAGTTGTTTGACCAAGCCGAAGGTCGGTTCCTCTTCCTCGCGCTGGAAACTGCCGAACAGGCGGTCCCAGATAATCAGCGTCTGCCCGTAATTCTTGTCGAGATATTTGGCCTCAGTGCCGTGGTGGACGCGGTGGTTGGCTGGCGTTGCGAGCACTTCTTCGAGCATACCCATCCGGTGGATGATGCGGGTGTGGTTGAAAATGCCCCATAAATTGCCGAAGAACTTGGCCGCAATGAACATCGCAAACGGCACGCCCATCAGCGCGAGAAACACGAAATACGCTGGCGATAGCGTCCCTGCCAGCCCCAATATCGTGCCGCGTGAGGACACGGTGAGGTTCAGTTCTTTGGACGAATGATGCGCGGTATGGATGGCCCAGAAAAAGCCAGTGCGGTGGGCTATCCGGTGATCGACATAATAAGCGAGGTCGTTGAGGACGAAGGCCAGCGCCCATCCCCACCATAAAAAGGGAATGTCGAACAGCCGCAGATTGTCATAGACCAGAAAATAGATGCCGACGAACAATGGCCCGCCGATGAACGCGTCGCCGATAGCCGTGACGCTGCTGTTAATGACATTTTGCCGTGCGTCGCGCTCGTTCCAGTTTTTGCGTTCATGGAAAACATAGGCGATGCGCTCGATCAGGATCATCGCGACATAAGTGCCGAGCGCCCACAAAAACGCGTTCGGACCGGTTACTTCGGCAACGATGGTGTTCCATTGATCGAGCATGACCGGATGCTATGCAAAGCGGTCAGGTGCCGCAAGCTGTTTTTATGCCGAGAAAATGGCAGGAGTTGGGGGACTCGAACCCACGACCCTCGGTTTTGGAGACCGATGCTCTACCAACTGAGCTAAACTCCTGCACTTCACGTTGCCGCGAAGAGTGGTGCCCTTAACGCCGTTAGGGGTGCGGGGCAAGCCTGCTTTCGCAAACCCGCCCCATTCTTATAGCTTGTTGCCTGAACTAGAACTTAAACCCGGCCTCGACGCCCCAGATTCGCGGTTCGTTGACGAAGCCGGTCAGGTTGTTAAAATCGATGCCGCCCACCGCGGATGTGTCCTTGGTGACGTTGCGGACGAATGCGGCGAAATCATATTTATCGGTTTTATAGCCCACGCGCACGCCGCCTTCGAGCATGCTCTTGTCTTGGAACTCGACCGATTCATACAGGAAGAAGTTGATCTTCGACCGGTAGGCCCAGTCGGTATAGGCATAGACTTCGCCATCCCCGACCGGGATGCCATATTTCGCTGTCCAGTTGGCGATCCATTTCGGGCTTTGCGGCAGGCTATTGCCGTTGATGTTGACGATGGCGGCAGAGAAGGGTGCTGCCGGAACAACAATCGGATCGAGTATCGTGCACAGCGAGACATTCGGGAAGGTATCAACCCGGACCGCTCCGCAAGCCGCTGTGGTCAGGCCCGCGTCTCGGATTTGCGTGTTGTTATAGCTCACGCCAGCGGTCAGTAGCAGTTCGGGGAAGGGCTTGAATTCAAGATCAGCTTCGAACCCGTAGCCCCGCACCTTGTTCGCGTTAATCAACCGGTTGGCATTTACCCCGCCGCCAACAGCAGTCAGCTGCGCGTTTTTCAGCTCATAATAAAAGCCGTTGACGTTGAACCGCGCCCGGCCGTCGAGGAAAGTCGACTTGATGCCGCTTTCGTAACTGGTGATGGTTTCCGAACCGCCAACCGTGACCCCGCTTTGCAGCGGCGTTGCCGTGGCTGGCGGGAACAGGATGCGGCCCTGAATCGACGGCGCGCGGTATCCGCGTGCGACGCGGGCGTATATGTTCACATCGTCGGTTGCCGCATAGGTCGCGCTTGCGTCCCAAGTGATGTTGTTGTCGCTCACCCGGCGGTTGACTGTGCCGAGCGGGTTTTGCAGGAAGCCGGGGAATTGCGTATCTTTGCTGCGCACGGCAGTGAATCGGCGTTTGTCGTCATTATAACGAAGGCCGCCGGTGACGCTGAACTGGTCGGACAGCTGATAGGTCAACGAACCGAAGATGCCGTAAGCCTTGCTGTTCTGCTGCTGCGATACGCGGATATTCACGCCGTCGGGCGCATTGTTCGGGTCGCCTAATGTCGAATAGTTATCCGAGACAATGCTGAGGTCTTCGTCGAAGTAGAAGACGCCCGCCTGATA
>JANLRW010000259.1:0-8552 GCA_031361925.1 Sphingomonadales bacterium | reverse complement strand
CGACAACCGCAAACTGGTGGCGTTCCCGCTCAACGAGTTGCCCGAAATGAGCAAGGGGCAGGGCGTTACGTTGCAGCGGTACAAAGACGGCGGCCTCGCCGACGCGGTTTGCTTTTTAATGAGCGAAGGGCTCAGCTGGGCGATGGGTGGTGACAGCGGGCGTATCCGAACCGAAAATGACATGACGCTGTGGTGCGTCGCGCGCGGTGCCGCTGGTAGGCTCCCACCGCAAGGATTTCCCCGCAATAACCGCTTTGATTAACAGCCGCCCGGCAAAAAATTAACCCTTTGTTGGTCACAAATGGTGTGACGATTTTTTACAACTGACCGCTAGGCCGCGTTGTAATGAAAATTCTGGGCCATAAAGATTTTGCAGATGCTACCCCGCTCGCGTTGCGCGACGGAAGGTTAGATGACGGGTGTGATGTTGATCCTAAAATCGAGTTTGGCTGGCTGTCGTCGCTACCGATTGCCGGAGCGGTATTCCGCTTGGTCGGCGGTGACGTCAGGCATGTCTTCAGCAACAAATTATTTGATGATCTCGCGCTCGGTTTCCACCGGGAACCCGGCCTCGATTTGGGTACGCTCGCCGACCGGGTGATCGCAATGGTCGATACCGGCCGCGAAACCCATTTTGAATGTTGGCAATCGTCTGACACGATAAGCCGCCGCGAACTTGAAATCAGTATCGCGCGCTTTGGTATCGATGGCGAAATGTTCATGTTGTCGTTGGTCGACCGCACTGCAGAGGCAATCAGCCGGATCAACCTCCGCCGCGAAATGCTCAGCGATAGCCTGACCGGCTTTGCCAACCGCACGGGCTTCGAAGAAGCGGTTGAAGTGGCTATCGACCAATTGGCAAAAACCGCCGAAGACGAACGCTATGCGATCATATTGGTCGATCTGGCACGGTTTAGCCGGGTCAACGAATCGGTTGGTGCATTGGCGGGCGATGAACTGATTATCACTGTCGCTAGGCGCTTGAATTCACGTATCCGAAGCAACGAAATTCTCTGCCGTCTTGGCGGCAATGAATTCGCGCTATTTGTCCATCTCGATGGTTCTGAAAATGCCGCGGCCCGGATCGCGCAGCGGATGATCGATGCATTTGCCGAACCCTGCCAGCTTTCCAACTTCGAAATTCAGGTTGAATGCGCGGTTGCGGCTGCTATTGGCAAAGTCGGTGACGACGATCCCATGGATACGCTGCGCCACGCACAGATTGCGTTGAAACGCGCAAAGGTCACAAAGTCTTACGAGCTTTACACGACGGGCGCGGTCGACAATGCGCGACGCCGGTTCAGCATGGAAACCGATCTGCGCCGCGCACTTCAACGTGGCGATCTAGAGTTGCATTATCAGCCATTGATGGACCTTGGCTCAGGCAAACTTACCGGCTTTGAAGCGTTGGCACGCTGGCAGCATCCCGATCTCGGTGCGATATCGCCCGTAGATTTCATCCCCGTTGCCGAAGAAAGCGGGCTGATCGTTCCGCTTGGCCGCTGGGCACTTGAACAAGCAGCAAAAACGATTTCGGCGTGGGACAAAAGGCTTGGCGGCGTGCCTGATTTCAAGATTTCTGTGAATATGTCTGCGGTGCAAATGCAGCGTGACGATGTTGTAGCAGCGGTCACGGCAGCCTTGTCGGGCAACGAGATCTCGGGCAATCGGATGACGCTCGAATTGACCGAAAGCGCATTCATCAGTGATCCGGATGGCGCCAAGAAGCTCCTTGAGTCCTTAAAAGGACTTGATACCAATCTGGCAATGGACGATTTCGGCACTGGCTATTCAAACCTTGCCTATTTGCAACAACTACCGATTGACGTGCTCAAAATTGACCGCAGTTTCATTGCCGGCATGATAGTTGATAAGGACAAGCGTGCGATTGTGCGGACGGTGCTGTCGCTGGCCCGTGCGCTGGGGATGAAAACGACCGCCGAGGGCATTGAAACACAGGAAATTTCGGATGTGCTGCGCCGTTTGGGCTGTTCAGTGGGGCAGGGCTATTTCTTCGCCCGGCCGTTAACCGCCGAAGCCGCTTATGCCTTTTTGGAAGCAGACAGGGCATCGCTCACCGCTTGATCGGCAATTGCATTTAGGCGGACATCATCCGGAAAACCCTCAGATATCCATAATGCCTCGACGGCCCGCAAGGTTTTGGCGACTATCGGTCCCGCAGTCAGCCCCCGGGCAATCAAGTCGCCGCCCTTGATACCTAACATCGGTGGCACCCAGTTCTTTAGAAGCGCAACGCATTCCGAGATGCTCTCATCGCCTGCAAATAACATCACGACGTCCAATGCGGTTTGGACGTTTTCTTGATAAGCAATATGGTGGATATTGTGCGCGTCGGGGGCGGTATAGGTGAGCCGCGATGCAAGTTCGGCACGCAGCTTGTTTGAAAATTTAAGCCGGACGGCTGCCTTTTCGGTGGCTGCGCAGTCGTTTACCAAAATCGCAATGAGCCGCGCGGGCAATGATATCGGAATGCGAAATTCTTGCTCGCGCTGCCAAAGTCTCTCCAGACACGCGACTGCATTTTCTGCCACCTCAGGAAGGAACGGCGCAAAAATGCCGTGGCGACACATTAGCGCCACCGACTGCCGAGGGTCGGGTAGCGCCAATAGCTTCAACAGTTCGCTCGTAATTCGTTCGCGCGACAACGCAATTAAGCTGGTTGCATTGACGGCACAGGCCGCAATGGCTGGCGCATCAACCGCGCCTTCGCCGAACCGCGCTAGGAAACGGAAATAGCGCAGGATACGCAAATGATCTTCAGCAATCCGTTCATTGGCATCACCGATAAAGCGGACATTTCCTTCATCAAGGTCGGCAAGGCCACCGAAATAGTCGAAAACCTCGCCAGTCGCTGGGTCAGCATAGAGCGCGTTGATGGTAAAATCGCGCCGTGCAGCATCTTCTGTCCAGTCGGTGGAAAAGACCACAGTGGCATGTCGTCCATCGGTCGCAACATCGCGGCGCAAGGTGGTGATTTCATAATTTTTGCCGTCGGCAACCGCAGTCACGGTGCCGTGGTCGAGGCCGGTCGGAATCGCCTTGATCCGTGCCGCTCGTAAGCGGTCGATAACTGCATCAGGCAGTAACATCGTCGCGAGATCAACATCGGTGACCGGCAGCCCGAGCAGGGTATCGCGCACTGCGCCGCCCACTATGCGTGGCCCGCCGTGGTCATCAGCCAATGCCAGGACAACATCTCTCAAGCCCTTTGCTTGCCGCCAATCGGCGTCGGGGAGCATTGCTACATTCATGCCAGTCGGCGCGCAAGATTGGCGATAATGCCGGCGGTAACCCCCCAAATCCTCCGTTCGCCCCATTGAATATCATAATAAGTCCGCTGTTGGCCGTTCCACACCGCCTCTTTCTTTACCGCACTGGCCGGGTCAAGCAGGAAGGCGAGGGGAACCTCGAACCAGTCCTCTACCTCGTCCGGATTGGCACGTAGCGGCAGGTCGGGTGGAATAATGCCGACGATAGGTTCAATGCGGTAGCCGCTGCCAGAATAATATACATCCGCCGCACCGACAACGTAAACTTGCGAAGGCGGGATTGACAGTTCCTCATCTGCTTCGCGAAGCGCCGCAGATACGGCATCGGCATCAACGTCGTCGATCTTGCCGCCGGGGAATGCGACTTGTCCAGCGTGGCTACGCAGCCATTCGGGCCGCTGGGTCAGAATGACGCCGGGTTCGGGGCGGTCTGTGATCGGAATCAGCACGGCAGCGGCGCGGTGATTACCATTTCCGAAATGGCGCTCATCCTCGATTGTGATGGCGCGCGCCGGGTCAAGCGCGGCCTCGATCTTGGCGACCCAGTTCATTCCATCGCACCGATCGGAAAAAACACGCCACCGCTATACAGACCGGGATTTGCTGGATGTTCATCCAATGCCAGTTCGGCCAGCTCGTAATAGACAGGCCGCGCAAGCTTGGCCCAGAGCCCATCACGGACGTGGAGATAGGGCAATGCCGCTCGCAGTTCGATTTGATGTTCGGCCCCCGCAATCACCAAGTCATCGCTGTTCAGCCTAAATGCGAGTGACCGCGCCACGGCGCTGCCGTCAATCTGGACTTCAACGGCAACAAACGGCGCGTCGTCGACCGCGATTGACAGCTTTTCATATGGGGTCACTAGCCAGTGCCGGCCATCGGCGTCGAGGCGCAGGAGGCTTGAAAAAGAACGTATCATCGCAGGCCGTGCGATTTCGCTACCTTGATGAAACCAACGACCATCACCAGCGATGCGCATGTCGCTATTCCCTGATTTTTGTGGATGCCAACTGCTGACCGGCGGTAACTTGCGCGTCGCGACCAACGCCGCGATTTCATCAAGGTTTAACGTTGCAATATCGGGGGCGTCATATGGCATCGCACGGCGATAAGCGTAAAGCGGCGATGCGTCAAAGGCGTGGTCCGACAAATCCGATTTCTGACAAAAATGCCTTTGCCGGATTGCGTAGGAGCAACCGGTGCGGTTCCCACGGCCCCGGTAGTGTCCAGCCAGAGGTGCTATCGGCAACAAAGCCAAAGCGGCCATAATAATCGGGGTCGCCGATCATTATCATCGGCGGATCGGTTGGCTTTACTGCGCCAAGCGTCGCGTTCATCAGCTGGTGACCGATGCCTTGATTTTGGCGGCGGGGTGAAACGGCCACCGGCCCGACTAGTATCAGCGGCGCGAAATCGAGCGCCACGGGCCAGCACTGGATGCAGCCCACCAAATTCTTGTCGTCGATAATCGCAAACGACAAATCGTCGATGAGCTTGCACCCCTTGCGCAGCAGATAGGCCGTGCGTTGATGGCGTTCGGTGCCAAAAGCATCGTCGAGCAATTGTTCGATATCGCGAGCATCTACGCTGCAAAGGCTTGACAACTCGACCAATATCACGCCGTCAACGGCTTCGATGTCCGTCGTCGCAACATGAATAGCGCGGTTAAGGAGAATATCCCCATGACGGCGGCAATTATAAATGGTGCACCGGGAAAATGCACCGGTGCATCACTTGCCGTAAACGTCGCCAACACGTTGTTGTAGACCAACTGGGCAAGCAAAAAGGCCAGCGCCGACATGCTGCCGGTTAGACCCTGTAACTCGCCTTGCTGGTCGGCCGGTGTCCGCATCGACATCATCGCATTTACCGAAGGCATTGCCATTCCGGAAAAGCCGTTAAGGACATTGAGCATCAGGGCAAGCGTGCCGTTGGTCAGGAATGCCACTACCAAATAGCTGCAGATTCCGAATCCCATTCCAATCATCGCGGTGGTCCGTTCGCCGAAGCGTTTCACAGCTTTGCCGATGATGAATGTTTGGAACAATACCATCGAGACACCAACCAAAGTCAGCGACACGCCGACCATTTTGCTGTCCCATCCGAACTGGGCAGGGGCAAAAAACGACCAAGTCGCCGGGTATATGTTCATCGAACACAGCCAGACGAAATAGACGAACGCGACGGGCAAAATTCCTTTGATTTTCCCCAAACTCGCAAGCGCACCCAGCGGGTTGGCACGGCGCCACTCAAACGCGCGCTGGCGCTCTTTTGACATAGTTTCAGGAAATACGAAATATCCGTAGATGCCGTTTGCAAACGCCAGACCAGCCGCCACAAAAAAGGGTAACCGCGTTCCGAAATCCCCCAAAAATCCGCCAAGTGCTGGGCCCGCGATAAACCCGAGACCAAACGCAGCGCCGACCTTGCCGAAGCTTGCGGCACGGTCTTCGGCAGCCGACATATCAGCCATTGCCGCGTTTGCAGGACCAAATATGGCACCCAAACCGCCGGCGATGGACCGACCGATAAACAGCCAGATGATGGAAGGTGCCAATCCCATTAACAAAAAATCGGTGCCGAAACCAAATAATGAGACCAGAAACACCGGCCTTCGCCCGAAACGGTCACCCAAGTTGCCGACCATTGGCCCCAGCAAAAACTGGAAAACGCCGTAAGCAGCCCCGATCCAAGCGCCCAGTCTGGTCGCCTCGGCCAAGCTGACACCGGCGAGTTCGCGAATGAGATCGGGAAGTACGGGCATGATGATGCCGAAACCGACCGAATAGATGAATACCGTCAACAAGACAAAGCGTCGTGCGCGCTTTTGCAAAACGGGATCGGTGACCATCAACCTGTCCTGTCAGCGCGGGTTGCTTTTGTCCACGGCAATGTCGGCGTGGCACAAATTTTCAACTCGGTTGTTTGTTTTTGGAGATTAGTTGGTTTAGACTCATTCCAAAGTGAAAAGGGGGGACTAAAATGATCGACAGCACTGAAGGCACGCCGCCGGTAACCGAAGATGAACCGGTTGCAGCACCGCCTCATGCTGCTACCATCACACCTGTTTTTACGGGCCGTGACTGGCAGGGTTACATTGTGCTGGTTGCCGGAGTCGGGGCGTTGCTTTGGGGATTGGCCAGCGCACTCGGCGTCGGACTGGGATTGTGGGAATGGAGCCGCGGTTTGACCGGAGTTTTGTGGTCATTCATTCTGGCCATCGGTGCCATCCTTTTTGGAACGCTGTTTGGTTGGCGCGCCAAAAAGAGCGGAATTGCTCGACCGCGTTTTATGCGGTGGATCGGGATGTTCTCCGCCATTATATATGCAGGCTGGATTGGAACTTTCATATTAGCTGGGGTAACGGTTCCTGCGATCCATGACGTTTCTACCGATCTTGCTGATCCACCTGCGTTCCGCGCATTGACACTGCGCGCCGACAATCTGGACGCCATACCGGGTGAGGGCGAGGCAGATATGCAGGGCATGAATCCCCAACAACGCTGGGTTGTCGTTCACCAAAAGGCATATGGCGACATCCGCTCGGTACGGATTAACGAACCGGTGCCAACGGTCATCGCCAAGGCTGAACGGCTGGCCAAAGCACGCGGATGGGATGTTGTTGTGGCGGTTCCGGAAGAAGGGCGGCTCGAAGCAACAGAGACCAGTGCGTTTTTCCGTTTCAAAGATGACGTCGTGCTGCGGGTAAAGCCAACCGACACAGGCGATGGCAGCATAGTTGACATGCGTTCGGTCAGCCGTGTTGGCATGAGCGACCTCGGGGTCAACGCAAAGCGAGTTCGGTCATTTCTCGCCGATCTGTCTGGCACGGTAACGGCGGCGCCGTAACGCGCCGCCCGTCGGATTATTTCTTCGGCGTCAGTTTTAGCAAGCGGCCTTCCGAACCATTGTCGCCGTCCTCGAGCAACCAGATCGCACCGTCCGGCCCTTGTTCGACTTCGCGGATGCGCGCGCCCATCTCCCACTGATCGGCTTTGACGGCGTTCTCGCCGTCGAGTTTGACTCGAATAAGCGCTTGCGCCCCAAGGCCGCCGAGGAAAGCGCTGCCTTTCCAGTCCTTGAACAGGTCGCCCGAATAAATCATCAGGCCGCCGGGCGAGATGGAAGGGTTCCAAAAAACTTTCGGTGCTTCGAAGCCGTCGCCCGGTTTATGGTCCGGAAGATCGTCAGTGGACGCCCCATAATTGCGGCCGTTTGACGCCTTGGGATAACCGTAATTGGCGGCTTTTTTTACCAGATTGAGCTCATCGCCGCCTTCTGGTCCCATTTCCTGGTTCCACAATCGCCCTTGCGCGTCGAACGCGATACCAAGCGGATTCCGGTGTCCGTAAGACCAGACTTGCGACTTGACGCGGCCCTGATCGTAAAACGGATTGTCTGAGGGCACCATTCCGCCATCGGTTAGGCGGACGATCTTGCCCAGATTCTGGTTCAGATCTTGCGCGGGCGTGAATTTCTGCCGTTCACCGCTGCTGATATAGAGCATCCCGTCGGGGCCGAAGGCGAGACGGTGACCGAAATGGCCGCGGCCCGAGACTTTTGGTTCTTGCCGCCAGATTACTTGCACATCGCTCAGCATTGGCTTGCCTTCGACGGTGCCAAGCTTCCCGCGCGCAACCGCCGCGCCAAATCCACCTTCCCCCGCTTCCACGTAACTGAGATAGACATAACGGTTGTTGGCAAAGTCGGGATGGATGATGACGTCGCCCAGTCCGCCTTGGCCGCCATAGGCGACTTTGGGGACGCCGCCAACTTCAACCACTTCGCCATCGGATTCCCATAACAGCAGCTTGCCCTTTTTCTCGGTAATCAGCGCTTGATTCATTTCAGGGAGGAAGGCCATAGCCCAAGGCTCGTCGAAGTCTGCAATGATAGTCGTTTCGAATGGCTTGTCGCTCGTGGCGGCGGTCGCCTTATTCTGGTTGCCCGACTGGCAAGCGAGTACGAGCAACGAAGCGGCAATCAAAAAGACGGAACGGGGCATAGCAGTTGGCTTTCTATAGTATTAGAGCTCCAATAAACTAAGAACACACAAAGATTGTTGCAAGCGCAACTGATTTAACCGGTTGCAATATTCGACCAGCGGCGCTATTTAAAGATTAATCCCGACATCGTGAGTTTTCGAGGGGCTGGCGCTGCAAGGGGCCGGCACTGAATTCTTGCATATTACCGACCTGAAAGACCGATGTGCCCGATATTGACGCCTTGACCGCAATCATCGAACCCGAAGCAAAAGCGCTC
>JANLRW010000239.1:0-10317 GCA_031361925.1 Sphingomonadales bacterium | reverse complement strand
CGGCGCCTACGGCAACCGCCGCACCATCCCAACTTTTCGACCTCGCGGCGATTGTCGGCGCAATCGAGATCCCTGAGAGCGAGCAACAGCCTTCGGTAGTAGCGGTAGATTTGAAGAAACTGAAACCAGCCCCGCTTAAAGCGGCTGCGGTCGACGCGGTGAAAAGCGGGAAGGCCGACCCTAAGGCAGCAGGCAAGTTGATCGCAGCGGCCCATCCAGCTCGCTTTTGGGTCCAGATTGCGACCGGAGAGGCGAGTGCGCTGGGTTATGACTATCGGAAATGGTCGAAAAAGAGCGTAAATCTTTTCAAAGGACAAAATGGCTGGACGTCGGCATGGGGCAAGACCGATCGCTTATTGGTTGGCCCCTTTGTCGACGTGAAAGCATCGAAAAAGTGGGAATCCGATTTCCGTAAAGCTGGCGGCAGCGGTTTTGCATGGAAAAGCGAAAATGGCGTTGTTGTCACGGCGCTCAAAAGCAAATAGGCGCTAGGCGCGGGCGGTCCGTGTCGGCATAAGCCGCGTATGATGCCGCTAAAATCGTACGCCTGCCATTCCGAAGCCAGCCGGGGCCGACTCCACCTTGAGCCCGAAAGCAATATTCGCGGGCCGCGCGACATTTTCCAGCGCGACCGCGACCGCATCATCCACTCGATTGCATTTCGCCGCCTGCGCCACAAGACGCAGGTGTTTGTCGCCCCTGACGGCGATCACTACCGCGTCCGGCTAACCCACAGCCTTGAAGTTGCTCAGATTGGACGCACCATTGCTCGCGCACTCGGGCTCAATGAGGATTTGACCGAGGCATTATGTCTTGCGCATGATATTGGTCATCCGCCCTTTGGCCATGCAGGTGAAGACGCGTTAGAAAAGGCGCTGAAGCCGTTTGGGGGTTTCGATCATAATGCGCAGACCTTGCGCACACTTACCTTTCTCGAATCTCCCTATCCGCTTTGGCGAGGGTTAAACCTTAGTTGGGAATTGCTTGAAGGGCTGGCAAAGCACAACGGTCCGGTGGCTAACCCTAGTTGGGCGTTATCGGCGGTCGATGCGGAGTTCGAGCTTTTGCTTGGGCAATGGCCCTCGCTCGAGGCGCAAATTGCAGCGGTCGCCGACGACATTGCCTATGATAATCATGATATCGACGATGGCATCCGGGCAGGCTTGTTATCAATTGAGCAGCTTACAGATTTACCTTTTATCGCAGAGCGTTGGAACGCGATTCTGAAACGTTACCCCGATGTTGCACCCGCGCGATTGGTATCCGAATTGACCCGTGAGCAAATCGGTATCATGGTCAATGACGTCATCGACACCACTCGGGAGAGGCTGATGACGCACCGTATCGAGAGCGTCGATGATGTTCGGGGTGCTGTCGCCGCAATCGGCGGGTTTTCCATAGAAATGATTGAACGCGAACGGATCCTCAAACGCTTTATGTATGAAAACCTCTACCACCATCCGGTACAAAATACCGCTGCGGAGGCCGCGAAGCGTATCATCAGCGACTTGTTCTCTGCTTACTCAGACGTTCCAGCGCAAATGCCTGCTGAGTGGCATGATGCGCTGCCGGATAACGAGCCCGGACGAAGCCGCCATATCGCCGATTTTTTGGCCGGCATGACGGACCGCTATGCACAAAACTGCCACCGCAAGCTTTTCGGAGAAGCTCCATGAGCAAAATATTGCTCGTCGGCGCCACCGGTTTGGTCGGTAGCCAAGTGTTCAAGGGCCTCTGCAGCGCGCACGACCTGCATATCATTTCGCGCCGCCCGCTGGTGTCATTGCCGCCAAATGTCATGTGCCATGTGATCGCCAGCGAGGGATGGGCTGAACTAACCGCGAAAATCGCGCCCGACATTGCAATCAGTTGCCTTGGCACTACCATAAAGACTGCTGGCTCGAAGACCGCTTTTGCTGCGGTTGATTTCGATCTTGTTACCGCATTCGCCGCAGCTGCAAAGGAATCGGGTGCGCGCCAGATGATTGCGATATCGTCGGTTGGGGCGAGCGCCAGCTCCGCTAATTTCTATCTTTCGACCAAGGGCAAGGCAGAGGCGGGACTTCGCGCATTGGAATTCGGTCGACTGGATATTTTGCGTCCCGGGCTGCTGCGCGGAGACCGACAGGAGAGTCGCGCGGGCGAAGCGCTCGGGATGATGCTCAGTCCGTTCACCGATGCATTGATGCACGGTCCGTTACGTCGTTATCGTTCGATTGACAGCGCAACGGTTGCAAGAGCAATCGTCAATCTCGTCGAAACGGAGCGGCATGGTCAATTTATCCACGAAAATGATGCGATAACCGCGCTCGCCGGTTGACTCCAAGCGTCGCCGCAGTCAATGCGGCAAGGTCGCTGACGAAGCGGGAGAGCGTTTCCGGGTAACGGGAGCCGCCGAAGGAGCAACCGCCCCGGAATCTCTCAGGCAAAAGGACCGCTTCGGCTCTTGCGACACTCTGGAAAGAGCCTTGATAGGCCGCCGAAGGGGTAAAGCTCTCAGGTATCCGTGACAGAGGGGGCAGCAGACGTGGCACCAGCCGGTGTTCGTCGCTGCGACTCTTGGATGGACTGATATGAGCGAAGACGAAGAACTCGAACCGATTGAAATACTCGAACTGCCGCTCGGTGATTGGCACCGCGCGGGCGGCGCTCGCATGGTCGAGTTCGCAGGCTATCATATGCCGATCCAATATGAAGGCATCATGGCCGAGCATCTGTGGACGCGCGAAAATGCCGGGCTGTTTGATGTGTCGCATATGGGTCAGCTTATGCTCACCGGCGAGGGTGCTGCAGAGTCGCTGGAAAAGCTCGTTCCCGGCGACATTTCGGCGCTTAAAGAGGGCAAGATGCGTTATTCGCTGTTGTTAGCGGATGATGGCGGGATCCTTGACGATCTGATGATCACGGCGGCTCCAATGGGCCTCTATGTGGTGGTCAACGGTGCGGTCAAATGGGATGATATGGGCTATTTGCGCGATCATCTGCCCGATGAGATTACCATCAATCACATGGACGACCGCGCGCTTTTGGCGTTGCAGGGACCGAAGGCGGCAGAAGCGCTGGCCCGCGTGGTTCCCGGCGTCGATGCGCTTTATTTCATGGAAGCCGGCACGTTTTTCTGGGGACCGAAAACTGACCCTGAGCCGCTCTGGATCAGCCGTTCGGGCTATACCGGCGAGGATGGTTTCGAGATTTCGGTTCCGGCGGCGCTCGCACAAAAGCTCGCCGAGGCGCTGTGCGCGCAACCAGAGGTCAAGCCAATTGGTCTCGGCGCGCGCGATTCGTTGCGGCTCGAGGCGGGCCTGCCGCTTTACGGGCACGACATGAATGACGAGATCGACCCGGTCGAAGGCAACGCGTCCTTCGCCATATCAAAACGCCGCCGCGCAGAGGGCGGATTCAACGGCGCTGACCGTATTTTGAAAGCGTTGGCCGATGGTCCTTCGCGCAAACTGGTCGGCTTCAACGTCGAAGGCAAGATACCCGTCCGCGAAGGCGCGCCGATTTTTGAAGGTGAGACGCAAGTTGGCGTCATAACGTCAGGAGGCTTTTCGCCAACATTAAATGCAAGTATCGCAATGGGATATCTTAGTAATCTCAACAATAATGCGAATAAGAAACTGAAGGCCGAAGTGCGCGGCAGGCGTATCGCCATCACTGTCGCGCCGATGCCTTTTGTCCCCCATCATTATCACCGGAGAGGAAAAGCTGTATGACCCGTTATTTCACACAAGATCATGAATGGATCGAAGTCGACGGCAATACCGCGATGGTCGGGATTACCAATTATGCACAAAGTCAGCTGGGCGATATCGTGTTTGCCGAAGTGCCTGCAACCGGCGCGACGCTTAAAAAAGGCGGTGATGCGGCTGTGGTCGAATCCGTAAAGGCTGCTTCAGATGTCTATGCGCCGGTTTCGGGCACCGTCGTCGAAGGCAATGATGCGCTCGGCGATGACCCAGCCTTGGTGAACAGCGACCCCGAGGGCGAAGGCTGGTTTTTCAAGCTGACGCTTTCCGATGCGGGTGAACTCGACAGTTTGATGGATGCGGCCGCTTACAAGGCATTTGTAGACGGGCTGTAAGGCCCGCTTAGGCAAGGAAAATTTTATGCGTTATTTGCCCTTAACCCAGTCAGACCGGCAGGCGATGCTGGGCGTGATTGGTGCGAACACTATTGATGATCTGTTCGTCGACGTTCCCGCTGAGGCAAGGCTTGATGGCCCGATCCGCGGCTTACCCAATCACGCCAGCGAAATGTCGGTCGAACGGCATTTTTCCGATCTGGCACGCAAAAATATGGCGGCATCGCATCATCCATTTTTCCTTGGTTGCGGTGCGTATAAACATCATGTCCCGGCGTCGGTCGACCACCTGATCCAGCGTGGCGAGTTTTTGACCGCATACACGCCCTATCAGCCCGAAATTGCGCAAGGTACGCTGCAAATGCTATTCGAGTTCCAGACGCAAGTGGCGCGGCTCTTGGGTTGCGACGTTGCCAATGCCTCTATGTATGATGGCTCGACCGCGTGTTGGGAGGCGATCAGCATGGCTGGGCGCATTACCAAGCGAACTAAGGCGATCCTGTCGTCGGGTCTGCACCCGCATTATGTCAGCGTCTGCCAAACGATGGCAAAGTTTACCGGCGATACGCTTGATACTGCCCCGCCTGCATTGTCGGCGAAGACCGACAGCGAGCGGTTACTGGCGTCAATCGATGCCGAGACGAACTGCGTTGTGGTGCAATATCCAGACATTTTGGGGCGGATTGAAGACCTTTCGGCAATTGCTGCCAAGGCGCATCAGCACGGCGCGTTGTTGATTGCCGTGGTGACCGAGCCCGTTGCTTTGGGCGCGATCAAGGCCCCGGGCGAAATGGGAGCGGACATCGTTGTTGGCGAGGGCCAGTCGATTGGGGTCGGTTTGCAATTCGGCGGGCCTTATGTCGGGCTGTTTGCCTGCAAGGAAAAATTCGTGCGCCAAATGCCGGGGCGGTTGTGTGGCGAAACGGTTGATGCGGAGGGAAAACGCGGCTTTGTGCTGACGCTTTCGACCCGGGAGCAGCATATTCGCCGCGAAAAAGCGACTTCGAACATTTGCACAAATTCAGGACTTTGTGCGCTGGCTTTCAGTGTGCATATGACATTGCTCGGGGAAAAGGGGTTGCGTGATTTGGCGATGCTTAATCACGGTTTGGCAGTACAAGCGGCAAAGCGGCTATCACAAATTCCGAGCGTGGAATTGGTCAATGATAGCTTCTTCAACGAGTTTACGCTGAAACTGCCCAAAGAAGCACGGCCAGTCGTGCGGGCATTGGCCGATAAAAAAGTGCTCGGTGGTGTTTCGCTTGGGCGGCTCTATCCCGGCGTAAACGCGCTGGAAAACGGTTTAGTGGTCGCGGTTACGGAAGTAGTGACGGCAGAGGATATCGAAACGCTGGCGACGGCGCTTGAGGAGGTGTTGGCATGAACGCGATCAATCAAAGCGGATGGAAGCCTGCAATGGGCGGGTCTGAAGATACTAAACCAGCAACTTTCACCGGTAATCGTGCGTTGATGCTAGATGAAAAGCTGATTTTTGAAATCGGCACGTCTAGCACAACCGGCGTTGATTTGGCTGATGCGCCAACGGTGACGGCACGTCTCGGCGGGCTAGAACGCAACCGCAATATCGGCTTGCCGGGCCTGTCTGAACCCGAAACGGTGCGGCATTATACGCGCCTCAGCCGGCAAAATTATGCAATTGATCTCGGTTTCTTCCCGTTGGGAAGTTGCACGATGAAGCATAACCCGCGCCTCAACGAAAAAGTCGCGCGGATGGCGGGCTTTGCCGATGTTCATCCGTTGCAGCCGGTCGAAACGGTGCAGGGCGCGCTTGGTGTGATCAACGAATTGGCTCACTGGCTGATCGAACTTACTGGTATGTACGGCGTTGCAATGACGCCGAAGGCCGGCGCGCATGGCGAATTGTGCGGCATTCTCTGCATCAAAGCGGCGCTCGAAGCGCGCGGCGATCCGCGCAGTGTCATTCTCGTTCCCGAAAGCGCTCACGGCACTAATCCCGCGACTGCGGCCTTTGCTGGCTTCTCGGTCGAGAATATTCCAGCCACACCCGAGGGCCGCGTAGATCTCGCAGCATTGGAAGCGCGCCTCGGTCCTGACGTCGCTGGCGTCATGATCACCAACCCCAACACCTGCGGCCTGTTCGAGCGAGATATGAAGGCGATTTCGGACGCTGTCCACGCGGCGGGCGGTTACGTTTATTGTGATGGTGCGAATTTCAACGCAATCGTCGGTCGTGTCCGCCCTGGTGACCTCGGGATTGATGCGATGCATATCAATTTGCATAAAACCTTTTCAACCCCGCATGGCGGCGGCGGACCGGGGTCAGGGCCGGTAGTTCTATCGGAAGCGCTTGCGCCTTATGGTCCGCTACCGTTTACCGAACGCCACTCAAACGGTCATTACACGCTGGTCGAGGAAGAAACCGTTGGTGAACGCCATCCGCACAGCTTTGGGCGCATGACAGCCTTCCACGGTCAGATGGGGATGTTTACGCGCGCGCTGAGTTATATCTTGAGCCACGGTGCCGACGGATTGCGCCAGGTGGCCGAGGACGCCGTGCTCAACGCCAATTACTTATTGCGCAGCCTTGATGACGTGCTTGATGCGCCATTTGCACATAGTGGGCCTTGTATGCACGAAGCGTTGTTCTCCGACGACGGCATGGCTGAGGGCTTTTCAACGCTGGATATTGCCAAAGGGCTAATCGACGAGGGCTATCACCCGATGACGGTTTATTTCCCGCTCGTGGTTCACGGAGCGATGCTAGTCGAACCGACCGAAACCGAGAGCAAAGCAGCGCTCGACCAGTTTATCGGCGCGCTGCGTAGCGTAGCAGAACGAGCCAAAGCGGGTGATGAAAGCCTTAAATCTGCACCACATCATGCGCCGCGCCGCCGTCTTGACGAAACGCAGGCTGCACGCAAACCTGTATTGGTTTGGAAAGAAGCAGAAATGGCGATTGCGGCGGAGTAAGGCTGCGGATTAGCCGGTCAGATCAATCCGCTCGATCTTGGCCACAGGTGAACGCTGGCGGATCCGGGTGCCCGTGACATCATCCTCATATTGCGCGGTCAGAGTATATCGCTCGACCGCGTAGATGCCCGGCGACGTTCCATCCTTTTCGGCCTTGAGCGGCGCATACAAACGGCTCCGAATGGATTTTAAGACAACATCGGTCCAGTCGGTATTGCCCTGTTGGCGGATAATTTCCGGCTCATCGACTTTGCCATCAGCGCTGATCCAAAAGCCGATGTCTACCCAGCGCTTATCGACAACCTGCATCCCGCGGCGGTTGAGGTCGCTGCCACCAGCGGCAGCACGCGCTGCCTGCGCTTCGTTCATCTTGATCGGATTGGCATGGATCAGCACAGGCTGGTTGGTGCCACCCAGCGCGGCGTAGCGCGCAATGAGCGCATCCGTTGTTGCATTGTTGCCACCATTTCGGTCGAGTCGTGATTTCATCACTTCAGCTACGATCTTAAATTGCTCCGCCCCGGCCGTTGGCTGCGCCAGAAATGAGTCAATCGCCTCGGCCGCATCCTTTTTTCGGAATGTCGTCTTTTCGGTATCTGCGCGCTGCACCCTCAACGACAGATCACGCAGCCTCGCGATCGCAGCGACCTGCGGCAATCCCTTGGCGAGTGCCTGCCGTTCGATTTGCAGATATTTGTCGCTTGCTTCCTCCAGATAGCCCAGCTTCATCCGCGAGTCCGCCACCTCAATCTCGGCACCGAAAACGCGGTAGTCATCAGGTTTCAAAGCCGCTTTCAACGTATCGCGCATGTCGAGCACCGAAATCCGGTACGCGTTGGATTCACCGAGATGAGCTGCAACATTACCATTGGCACGCAGCAAATCGGACACTTCAATCGGGAATTCGCTCTTATGTTTGCGGTTACGGCCAAGCGAACGTACCAACGTATCACGCGCATTGCGGTAATCGCCCTCGACAAATTGGTTTTCGGCGTGAGCGATCGTTGCCTTTATATCCTGATCGGGCGGGCAGCGACGGGCCAAGCAAGCCTTCAGATCTGCTTCGGTGTCTTTCAAAGAGCGCGCCGTTACGACAATTTCACGTTTGTCATCATCCTGCGCCGTTACCAAGGTTGAACCACCCAGCGTCAACGCCAAAATGAAAACATGGGTAAACTTTGACATGCGACCAACTCCCTAAATCCTTGATGCAAAAGGCTATGCCGTGGTCGTTAGCGTGGCGATTGACATAAGGCTATTATCTCTCGACAAAACGTCATGATGGCACTGCCAAAAGCGGACGGCGCCACGCGGAAGAGGATGGTCATGGGCTTGCCGGTTACCGATATTTTGACGTTTGAGGGCTTTCTTACCCATTGGGCTGCCGAACGGCCCGACAAACCGGCGCTGCAAGAAGATATCCGCTGCTATAGCTATGGCGATCTGGAGGAGCGGACTGCTAAGGTAGCATCGGCATTGCTGGCAGCTCGTTTGCAGAAGGGCGACCGAATTGCTTGGATTGGCAAGAATAGCGATCTCTATTTCACCTTATTCTATGGTGCAGCGCGAGTGGGCGTAGTGATGGTGCCAATCGGCTGGCGGCTCGCCCCGGCGGAATGGGCCTATGTGATCAAGGACACCAACGCAAAGTTGCTGTTTACCGGCACCGGCTTTGATAGAGTTGGCGATGTTTTGTCGGCGCAGCTGGCGAATGTCGGGCAAATTATTGGCGAATCTGAAGCGCAGGTGATGATCGACGGGCAAGACCGGCTTATCTTTGAGCCTGCTGGTCCCGACGACGCTGTCTTGCAGCTCTACACATCGGGTACCACCGGCAATCCAAAAGGTGCGGTGCTTTCGAACCGCAACCTGTTTGCATTGCGTAAACATTCCGAAAATTCCGAACATGCTTACACGCAGTGGGACGATGACGAAGTCGTATTGATCGCGATGCCGTGTGCACATATTGGCGGTACTGGACTTGGTATTATGGCGCTGGCGAGCGGGCTGCCGGGGTTGGTGCTCGCCGAGTTCACCCCTGAAAGCGTATTCGATGCGATAGAGAGCGGCGGTGCCACGCGGTTGTTTATAGTGCCCGCGGCGCTGCAGATGATGGTCAACCATCCGCGCTGTCCTTCTGTCGATTACAGTCGTCTCAAATATATTCTTTATGGTGCTGCACCGATTCCATTGGAACTGCTGCGCCAGTGCATCCAGATGTTTGGGGCGCAGTTTATTCAGGTATACGGGATGACCGAAACGACTGGCACAATCTGCATGTTACCACCCGAGGACCATGACCCGGCGGGCAATGTCCGGATGCGATCGGCCGGCAAACCGTTGCCCGGTGTCGAATTAAGAATCGTTGACGGGGTGGGAAAGGACTTGCCAACCGGTGAAGTTGGTGAGTTATGGACACGGTCATAAAACAATATGATTGGCTATTGGAACCTGCCCGATGCGACCAAGGGCACAATGGCCGAAGGCGGCTGGGTCAAGACCGGCGATGCAGGCTATCTCGACGCGGACGGCTATCTCTATATCCACGACCGGGTGAAAGACATGATCATCACCGGCGGCGAAAATGTCTATCCCGCCGAGGTTGAAAGCGCGATTTACGGGCATCCTGATGTGCTTGAGGTGGCAGTTATTGGTGTGCCCGACGACAAATGGGGGGAGGCCGTGAAGGCGGTATGCGTTGCCAAGCCCGGCGCGCAAGTCGATGCCGACAGCGTCATGTCATGGGCGCGCGAACGGATTGCCGGTTTCAAAGTGCCCAAATCGGTCGATATCATCGCAGCGTTGCCGCGCAACGCATCCGGCAAAATACTGCGCAAAGATTTGCGCGCACCTTATTGGGAAGGCCGTGAACGACAGGTAAACTAAAGCAAGCGGAGTATTTCTGCCACCAGTTCGGGCCTGCAGATCAGCAAGTCAGGCAAGTAAGGGTTGGCATTGTTGTAGCGCATCGGTGAGCCGTCGATACGCGAGCAGTGCAGCCCCGCCGCCTGCGCCACCGCCACCGGCGCGCAATTGTCCCATTCATACTGGCCGCCGGTGTGCAGGTAGATGTCAGCTTCGCCGCGCACCACGGCCATCGCTTTTGCCCCCGCGCTGCCCATCGGTAGCAGTTCGGCACCGAGTTTTTCCGCCAGCGCCAAGGCTTGCGCGGCAGGACGGGTGCGGCTGACAACGATTTTTAGCGGCTGGTTGGCGGGCGGCAAGATATGCGGCTTTTCCGAACATAAAGTTAGACCCAGCGCGGGCAAGGCGACCGCGCC
>JANLRW010000237.1:0-2379 GCA_031361925.1 Sphingomonadales bacterium | reverse complement strand
GGACCGGGGCAGGCGTCGCCGAACTCAACCGCAGATCGAGCATATAATTGTCGCCGCCCCCGCCAAGCAGCGCGCCAAGACCGCCACCCATCATTGCACCCATGCCCATGCCGGACATGGTCGACGCATCCATCGCATAGGTTGCTTTGGGGCCGGTGGATTTCTGGGCGGAACCGGGAACGCTGGCGATGACTGCCGCGATTGCGGTTAGCGAGACAAATCGAATATCAACACGCATGCTTTCACTCCTTGAAGCATTCGGGGGTTCCCGAATAAACATGCGACCCGTTGCCGTGGATTATATGCCCATCGGCATAAGACTCAAGTCCTTACCATTTATGCCCGTCTGCCACCGCCTCGGCCTCGCCTTCGCGGTCAGCACGTCCAAGCGAGACGTTGCGGTGCGGGAAGCGTCCGAAGCGTTCGATCATGCCGTGATGATCAAGCGCGAATTGGAGGAGGCGCTGGTCGCCAAGGCTGCCGATCAGCCGCACCGATTCGCGCTGATCATCGAGATTTTCGCTATGTTCGAACGGCAGATAAAGGAACAGGCGCTGGTCCTTGGCAAGCCCTTCATCGAGACCCTGTTCGACCGCGTGGCGCGCGACACTGAGCGCGATATGGTCGGTGGCAAAGGCCTCTGCATGCCCGCGAAAGGCGTTGCGCGGAACCTGGTCGAACAGGATGATGCCAGCGAGCGCGGTATCGGCATGCGCCGTAAATGCTTCGACCGGCTGGCTGCGTAGCGCGTCGCGCCATCCGGCAAAACGATTGGTTACCTTGGCATCGAATTCCGGCCCACCGCTGAACCAGTCGGAATCGCCATGCCCGTCGAACCAGAATGTCAGCAGCTGCGGCGCCCAGTCGTCGGGCAGCGCGGCGCCTTCGATCTCATCTTCTTCGTCCGTCACCCCGCCGTGCCGCCGACAGTCAGCGCGCTGACCAATGTCGTTGGCTGCCCCACGCCCGCGGGCACGCTCTGCCCCGCCTTGCCGCAAACGCCGATGCCTTCGTCGAGCGCCATGTCGTTGCCGAGGCCAATGACCTTGCCCAGCACTGTCGGGCCGTCGCCAATCAAGGTTGCACCCTTGATCGGGTCGCCGAGTTTCCCGTCCTTGACCAAATAGGCCTCGGTGCAGCTGAAGACGAATTTGCCCGAGACGATGTCGACCTGCCCGCCTCCGAAGCTTTTGGCGAAAATGCCGTTTTTGACGCGGCTTAAAAGCTCGGCGGGGTCGTCCTGACCGCTGCGCATAAAGGTGTTGGTCATTCGCGGCATCGGCGAATGGGCATAGCTTTCGCGGCGGCCGTTGCCGGTTGGCGCAACCCCCATCAGCCTCGCGTTCATCCGGTCCTGCATATAGGCCTTTAATATGCCGTCTTCGATCAGGACATTTTCCTGCGTCGGTGTGCCTTCGTCGTCAATTGATAGCGACCCGCGCCGGTTCTGCATCGTGCCGTCATCGACCACAGTGACGCCGGGAGCAGCGACGCGCTGGCCGATTTTGCCCGAAAAGGCCGAACTGCCCTTGCGGTTGAAATCGCCTTCGAGGCCGTGGCCGACCGCTTCGTGCAGCAACACGCCGGGCCAGCCGGGGCCGAGCAACACTGTCATCTCGCCCGCCGGCGCGGCGACCGAGCGCAGGTTGGTGAGCGCCTGTGCCAGCGCTTCGTCAATCGCATGGTCCCACTGCGCATCTTCGAACAATTTGCCGTAAAGATAGCGCCCGCCGAAACCGTAAGAGCCGGTTTCGCGCCGGTCGCCGTCTGCCGCGACAATCGAGACGTTGAGCCGTACCAAAGGCCTTATGTCGGTCGCGACAAAGCCGTCGGCGCGGACGATTTCGACTACGGTCCAGCTTCCTGACAGGCTGACGCTCACTTGCGCGACGCGAGGATCGCGCGCGCGGGCGGCGGCGTCGATCTTTTGGCAGAGCGCAACCTTTTCGGCAAAGGGCACGAGTTCGAGCGGATTGCCGTCGGTATACAAATGCCGGTTGTTCCCCTGCGGCGGCGGTGCTGACTGGTCCGTGGCTGGATCGAGCAACTTCAAGGTTTCGCCTGCCCGGCGGATCGCAGCTTCGCTTAGGTCATTGGCGTGGCTGAACCCTGTCATCTCGCCCGATACACCGCGAAGCCCAAAGCCCGAACCAGTCGAATAATCCGCCATTTTCAGACGGCCATCATCAAAACCGAAACTCTCGGTCGCGCTATATTGCAGATAGAGTTCGCCATCGTCGCAGTTTTTCAACGCTTCGCGGGTGATGCGTTGCGCGCCATCAGGGTCGAGCAGGCCGTCTTGGTAGAGGTATGAGCGGGGGTCGGTGTAAGTCATCACGTCTATATGGGGTCAGAACGGCGCGGCGTGAAGACCTATTC
>JANLRW010000317.1:0-16225 GCA_031361925.1 Sphingomonadales bacterium | reverse complement strand
TGCGTCGTACAATGACTCAACCTTGCGCGATGATATTCAGGTATCAAGCACGTTGTTCTTGCCGACTTCGGGCAAACGCGTTGTCGAAACGCCGAAATGGACGCTCGGCTACCGTGCGCAGGTTGAATTTGGTCCAGCATCTGCTGGTCTACAGGTCAAATATGTCAGTGACCGGTTTGCAACCGATCTTAACGACATACGGTCGCAAGCTTACACAACAGCCGATTTCGATGCACGGTTTGAGCTTGAGCAGTTCGGCATGAAGAACAGTTGGTTGCAGATCAATGTGACCAACATCTTCGACCGGTTCTATTTCGGGAATCTCGGCACACAGATTGCTGGTCCGAACAACAACGGTTTGGTTCTTGTTCCAGGTCTCGCTGCCAATGCCGCGATCCCCGGCGGCTCGGCACCCAACTTCAGCCTCGCTGCGCCCCGCACCTTCTCGGGAACGCTCCGCATCGGGTTTTGATAGCCTTAACTCAAACGATAAAGGGCGTGGAGGGGGACCTCTGCGCCCTTTCTATTTATAGATGCAGCCATCCAGCCCGTCGCGCTGCACCACACCGATCCGGGCGGCAATGCTGTTACCATAACGGCGAGTGAAGCCGCCAGCGCCGTTGACGGCGCGTTTTTTGGGCAACGGTAGGGCGGCGGCAATCCTCGCGGCCTCGATTCGCGAAAGGCTGACCGCGCTCTTTTTGTAATAACGACGCGCACCTTCCTGCACCCCGTAAGTGCCAATACCGGTTTCGGCGACGTTGATATAGATCTCCATGATGCGGCGTTTGCCCCAAATATTTTCGATCAAAAAGGTGAACCAGAATTCGGGAACCTTGCGGACATAACGCGAATAGCCAGTGCCTTGCCATAGGAAAACATTTTTGGCGGTTTGTTGACTGATCGTCGATCCGCCGCGCATCCGCCCGCCTCGCTTATTGCGTTCGAGTGCTTTTTCAATCGCTTCACGGTCGAACCCGTCATGCGAGCAGAACTTGCCGTCTTCAGCGGCAATCACCGCGCGAACAAGATTAGGCGAAATATCTGACAACGGCGTCCAGTCGCGTTTTGCGCCGTTGGTATCGAATAACATCGTCAGCGTTGTTGGCACGGGAACGAATTTGTAGACAACGACAAGCCCGATGCTGCCCACGACGAAATACACGGCCCATTTAAACAGGAAAAAAGACAAACGGGCGGGAAACGAGCGCTTCGGTTCGGTCATCCCGAATTGCTAGCGCAAGCGTTTCTGCCCGTCATCCAAATTTTACGCCGGGTTCAGCCAGCGATCAGCAGCCGCTTCTCACCGGCAATCCGCATCATCGCCTTTTGCAGCTTCTCAAACGCGCGTACTTCAATCTGCCGCACGCGTTCACGGCTGACGCTGTATACTTGACTTAACTCTTCGAGTGTCTTGGGTTCGTCGATGAGGCGGCGTTCGCTCAATATATGCTTTTCGCGTTCGTTTAAGCTGTTGAGCGCTTCTGAGAGCATTGTGTGACGGATGTCCTCTTCCTGCGCTTCGGCGACGCGTTGATCCTGCAATGGTTCGTTATCAACCAACCAATCCTGCCACTGGCCGTCGCCATCCTCGCGCATCGGCACGTTCAGCGATGTATCGCCGCCCATCGCCATGCGGCGATTCATATTATTCACTTCTTCCTCGGATACGACTAGATCTGTCGCTATTTTGGTTAGCGTATCCTGATTTAAGTCACCATCTTCAAAGGCTTGCAGGTTGTTCTTCATACGACGTAGGTTGAAGAATAGTTTTTTCTGAGCAGCCGTGTTGCCAATTTTGACAAGGCTCCAGCTGCGCAGGATGAATTCCTGCATAGACGCCCGTATCCACCACATCGCATAAGTTGCAAGGCGGAAGCCGCGGTCGGGATCAAATTTCTTCACACCCTGCATCAGGCCGATATTCCCTTCGGAAATCAGCTCGGAGACCGGCAGACCGTAGCCGCGGTAACCCATCGCGATTTTCGAAACGAGCCGCAGATGCGATGTGACCAGCTGCTCGGCAGCTTTCGGATCGCCATGTTCTTGAAACCGCTTGGCAAGCATATACTCTTGCTCTGGCTTCAAGACCGGGAATTTGCGAATTTCACTCAAGTAACGGTTGAGGCTGACGTCCCCCCCAAGAGCAGGGATTGTGGCCGGAACATTCTTTTTAACAGACATGATTTCCTCTTTCATTGTGCTCGCCTCCGGGCCTCATCAAGCACCCTTTGGTAAAGCGGTTACCTCCAAAACCTATATCCGAAGCGCTGTTAACAGAAGCTGCATATCCTCTGGTAAACGGCTGTCGAAACATAAAGTTTCACCAGTTATCGGATGAATAAACCCCAACGAAGCGGCGTGCAACGCCTGTCTTTCGAATTTGGACTGATTTGGTCCGATTCTGTAGGGGTTTTGTCGATTAGAATAGACGGGATCGCCAATCAGCGGATGGCCGATATGTGCCATATGCACACGAACCTGATGCGTTCTGCCGGTTTCGAGCGTGCAGGTGACCAATGAGGTGGACTTGAAACGCTCCTCGGTTTTGAAATGAGTTACCGCATGTTTTCCCTTGTTCTCGGGCATAACTGCCATTTTTTTGCGGTTGGTGGTGGACCGTCCGATTTGCGTCCGTACCGAACCAGCAGGCGGGGCAGGGATACCGCTCACAATCGCGTAGTAGCGCCGATCGATATCATGCGTAGCAAATAGCTTCGCCAGACCTTCATGCGCTGCATCGCTTTTGGCCACCACGAGCAGACCAGACGTGTCCTTGTCGATACGGTGCACGATACCTGGACGCTGCACACCGCCAATACCCGACAGTTTGCCATGACAATGATGAAGCAGCGCGTTGACCAAAGTACCGCCGGTGTGCCCGGCTGCAGGGTGTACGACCAGTCCCGCTGGCTTATTGACGATAATGAGGTGTTCGTCCTCGAACACGATGTCCAGATGGATATCCTGCGCTTGGGCTTTATCGGGTCGCGGCGCTGGAACGGATAGTTTGAACGGCTTTCCGGTATGACGTTTGCTCGCAGCATCGGCCACGGCGTTGCCATCAATAACCAGCGCATCTTCGGCAATCAGCGCCTGAATACGCGCACGCGATAACTGCGGGATCGCGCCCGCTAGCGCAGCATCAAGCCGCCCCTCGCCAACAATACCACTGAATATGGTGTTTTCCCCCGCCATTATATAAATGTGGGTAATGGGTTTGAAACTATCAAGGCAGCAACGGCAACAATTGCTCGATTGGGCGGACGGAGCCGGGAACTATGAATGCTGCGGTCTGCTGCTCGGCCACAATGATGTGGTTGAACGGGTCGAACTGGCGATAAACGTTGCGGAAAATCCTCAATTGAATTTTGAGATTGATCCTTCGGCGCTTATAGCTGCCGAGAAATATGCCCGGCAGGGCGGCGTGAAAATATTGGGGTATTTTCACTCTCATCCAAATGGCGACACACGGCCCTCGGTAACCGATGTTCGAATGGCCTCCGCTGACGGCAGAAGATGGCTCATCATTGCTGGTGATAAAATAGTGTCGTGGCGACCGGTAGGAACTGCCGGAGGGCAGGCGGTATCATTCGAGCTGGAAGGTTTCGTCTAGGGTTGAATCCTGTTGCGGCGAAGTCCATTAGCGCAGAAACTGCAAAAAACGGGAATATCATCAACAATGTCCGAGTCCGAAGTCGATCTTGCCAGCCTGCTGTGTTCACGGCTTTGTCATGACTTGCTCAGCCCGGTGGGTGCGATGAACAATGGGCTCGAACTGCTGGCTGATGAGCATGACCCGGAAATGAAACAGCGTTGCATGGATCTGCTGGCGGAAAGCGCGAAATCGGCGGCAGACAAGCTTAAATTTTTCCGGTTGGCATTCGGTGCGGCAGGCGGCTTCGGTGATGAAGTTGATCCAGTCGAAGCGAAAGCGGTAATCGAGCCATTGGTTACCGCAAGCGGACGCACTACGCTAGAATGGGCTATTCCGTCAGGCTTGATGCCGAAGCGCGCTGTCAAAATACTGCTTAACTTGGTATTATTGGCCAATGATGCGTTGGTCCGCGGCGGCACATTGTCCGTCGGCGCAGAAAGCCGTGACGGCGAACAGGAAATCGTTATTCGCGCTAGCGGCCCCAGAATCGTGATGGACGGATCGATTCGCGATGCGCTGGCAGGCAATCTTGATCCAGCGATGATCGACTCTCGCACAGCCGCGGCATGGATGGCACGTAATCTGGCGGTGCGCGGCGGAGGCGTTTTGCAAATTGCCGAACCCGATGCGGAACATCTCGTTATTGGTGCGGTCGTTCGCGGCGGGTAGATCACCGCTACATCTAAACAGCTTCTTAACCATATTTTGCCAATGCTGCCCTGCACATATCCGGGGCCGCTTGCATGGACGACTTACTCGAGGAATTTATTGCGGAAACCCGCGAAACGTTAGAAACACTGGCTAGTCAGCTTATCCAGTGGGAAAGAACGCCGCAAGACCGTGCGCTGCTCGATAGCGTTTTCCGCTTTGTCCACACCGTCAAAGGCAGCTGCGGCTTTTTAGATTTGCCGCGATTGTTGCGGCTCAGTCACGCTGCAGAAGACCTGTTGAGCGGAGCACGCGCGGGCGATGTATCTGCTTCGCCAGCGTTGGTTACTGCTGTGCTCTCGGTCATAGACCGCATTTCCGCTTTAACCGATGCACTTGAAACTGGTCAGGCAATTTTTGACGACGACGATGATCTCATTGATGCGATGCTGCGCTTTATCCCGAGTGCAGGCGAAGGTTCGGTCGTCGAGCGTTCAATATCCGAGGATATGGTTGACACGGCAGAGGAGGAGCTTGGCCCACGCGCAAAATCTCGCACGGTTCGTGTCTCGCTTTCATTGCTCGATAAATTGATGAGTGGCGTTTCAGACATGGTGCTGGCTCGCAACGAAGTTTCGCGGCAGCTGCGTAAATCCGGATCCAACAGCGAACTTGAACACTCTTTTTCGCGTCTGTCCGCCTCCGTTGCCGAGATGCGCGATGCCGTTGGCATGATGCGGATGCAGAATATTGACCGTTTGTTCTCGTCGTTGCCGCGAATGCTGCGTGATATTACGGTTGAACTCGATAAGGACATCGAGCTCCGCATCGACGGCAGCGAAGTCGAGGTCGACCGGGAAATGGTTGAAGCGCTGCGCGATCCGTTGGCCCATATATTGCGCAATGCCGCTGATCACGGCATCGAGCCAGCCGATGAACGCCGCGCGATGGGCAAAGATCCAGTCGGCCAGATACGAATAACCGCCCGCCAATCGGGCAACCAGATTTTGATCGAGATTATCGATGATGGTCGCGGCATCAATGTTGAAAAGCTTGGCGCGCGCGCGATTGCCAGCAAGATCGTCACGACCGCCGAATGGCCCAAAATGTCTGAAAAAGCGCAACTGCGAACCATCTTCACGCCCGGACTGTCTACCGCCGATCATGTCAGCGCGATTTCCGGTCGCGGGGTTGGGATGGATGTCGTTCGCAATAACCTGCAAGCGATCGGCGGAACGATCGAGTTGGAGAATTTTGAGGGACACGGCCTGAAAATAACGCTGCGGCTGCCGCTGACACTGTCGATCATTGCCGGGCTTTCCGTACGCGCGGGAGATCAAATTTTTGGTATTTCGCGCAGCTCGGTTGTGGAAATTATTTCATCCACCAATGTCAATGTGAAGATCGAAAATCTTGGTGGATCATCAATCGCATCAATCCGCGGCCAACGTTATCCATATGCTACGCTAGAATCGGTTTTGGAGGTCGAAGATAGTCTGGAACCCGGTGCCGCCAGTCGAACGCTGATTGTTATGCGCCCGGCGGTCGGCGCAACCTTCGTGCTTGATGTAGCCAATGTGATCGACAATGAAGAGTTGGTGGTGAAACCCGGCGCACCGCTGGTGATGTGCACTGGTCTTTACGCTGGCACATCTCTGCCCGATAATGGCCGCCCAATGCTGCTGCTCGACGCGTCGGGGCTGGCCGCTGCTATTGGCGTTCACTTCCACGATGAGTATTTGGCGAACGAGAGCGTCGCTCAAGAAGTAAAAAGCAAAAACCCGTCTGCGTTGTTGTTTATCGCCGCAGACGGCATAAAACGCGCGGTCCGTCTGTCAGTAATTGACCGGATGGAGGACGTTGATGCATCACAGATAAAGTTCGTTGGCGGAAAGATACGCGCCGCAATTGGTGATACGCTTACCGATATTGTCGAATTGGACGACGTTCCTGCCCAAGGTTTGGTAAAATTGCTGCGGCTAACCGATGGCGAGCAATGCAAGTATATGGCGGTCGATGACGTCCTCGACATCTTCAGTATCGACGGCGAAATAACACCAAGCGCAACACCGCATTTGCACGAAGGCGTAATCAACGCGCTCGGCGAAATGGTTGAGCTGGTCAATGTTTTTCAATATTTTGAGATGGTTACCGGCCAGACACAGGCTACTGGTGACAAGCCATTATGCTTCGTTGAGAATGCCGAAGATAGCAATTGGGAGCAGCGGATACTTGCACCTTTGCTATTGGCATCGGGTTACGACGTGAGCTTTAACCCCGCTGACCGTAATGCCGCGGCAATCGTATTGAAACGCGACGAGGCGGAGACCAAAGATGTCGTCGACGACGCGCGCATCCTGCACCTTCGCAACAGCGGTTTTTCGGCGCACGGCAATGTGTCCAGCATCTACAGATATGACCGGATAGGGTTGCTGTCCGCGATTGAATCAAAACTCGGAAGGGGAAGCTGAGATGGGTGCATTATTCCTTATCGCCCACGTCGATGGCGCGCGCGTCGCCATTGACAGCGCACGAATAGAATCGCTGGTCCATGTTCACGACGTTATTCCCGTGCCAAAATGCCATCCCAGCATTGCAGGTTTGTTTGCTCTGCGAAGCCGGGTGCTGACACTTATCGACAGCCAATATCTGGTGACAGGGCAGAAAAACCCCGTCAAAAAAGGTGCGTTGGCGGTGGTTGCAGAAATCGCGGGGCATCATTTCGGGCTGCTCGTGGATTCTGTCGAAGATGTCGTTTCAATCGGCGATAGCCAAATTGAAAACCGAATTGCCCCTCCCAAAAACTGGGCACCGCTGGTTACGGGCACTGCGTCGGTTGGCGGTGAGATGGTAATGATCCTCGACCCTTCGCAACTGATCAACGGGGAAGACGCGCTGGCGGCATGAATCTGTTCAGAACGCCCCCTTCATTAACGTGTCGATAACGCTGGGCGGCTAGGGTCCTTTTTGGACCAGAACGAAAGTGTACGTGGCATGAAATCCTGTTTGATAGTCGATGACAGCAAGGTAATCCGCAAGGTTGCGCGCCATATCCTCGAAACGATGCAGTTCGACGTTGCCGAAGCTGCTGACGGTAGGGAAGCGCTCGATCACTGTACGACCGCTACGCCAGATGTCATTTTGCTCGATTGGAACATGCCGATCATGAGCGGGATGGACTTCTTGCGCGCCTATCGTTCGACTATCGCATTACCGTCGGCAAAAGTGATTTTTTGCACGACCGAAAATGGCATCGGGCATATTCAGGCAGCGATAGATGCGGGAGCCGACGAATATGTCATGAAGCCGTTTGATCGCGAAACTCTCGAGGCAAAGCTGCAAATCGTCGGCTGTATTTAGGGCCTGTTCGACAATGACTGCAATGCAGCCCAACATCGGCAAAACATCGCGACCAACAAGCCCGCCAATCCGTGTCATGCTGGTTGACGACAGCGTCGTTGCCCGGTCGATATTCGCGCGTGTTTTGGGGCAACATGATCAGATCGAAATCGTCTGCGAGGCCGAAGATAGCGAGATGGCACTTGCATGCCTTGACGACAACGTCGTCGACATTATTCTGCTTGATATCGAAATGCCGAAACGGTCCGGTCTTGATGCGTTGCCGGATATTCAGGCAAAAGCACAAGGTGCGCGCATACTGGTTGTCTCGGCATTTGCAGAAGAAAATGGGCCTGCCGCCATCGACGCATTGTCGCGCGGTGCTTGCGATACGCTTGCCAAACCCGGGCGGTCGGGATTTTCTGGTCGCTTTTCGGAAATCTTGATTGATAAAGTTGTCCGATTGGGCCGCTCAGCGCGGGACCGCAAATATACCAGAGACGCCGCTCGTTCTCGCGCCGAAGAACGGCTGATACCGCGCCCTTCCTGTATTGCGATTGGATCATCGACGGGAGGGATTCCTGCGATTTACGAGATCGTTGGCAATCTCGACGAAACGCTAGATTGTCCGATATTTATCACGCAGCATTTACCACAGGCCTTTATGACATTTTTTGCGCGCCAACTGGCGAGCTTAACCGCGCGAACGGTCAAGGTTGCCGAACGCGGTGAGTTGGTGTTGGCCGACCACATCTATGTGGCGCCGGGTGATGCCCATCTGATTTGCCGCAAAGACAAGAATAAAGTCATTATCGACCATTTGCAGCATTACAGCATTAGCCGGTACTGCCCTTCGGTCGATGCAATGCTGGAGTCGGTTGCAAAGGTTTATGGCGCAGAGGCGATGGCGATGATTTTTAGCGGTATGGGGAATGACGGCGTGCACGGCGCGCGTTTGCTGGCAGCCACTAACGCCGCGATACTGGTGCAGGACGCTGACAGCTCTGTAGTGTGGGGAATGCCCGGGGCGGTCGCGCGCGAAGGCTTGGCGACCGAGATACTCGATCCTGAACAAATCACTCAGTTGTTAAAACGGATAGCGGCGTCATGACGGCAGCATCCGAAGGACGAGCCTATAAAACGCTCTCTGCGTTGCTCGAAAAACGCACCGGCCAAACGTTGCTGGCCAACCGGCACTGGCGCGTCGATATGGCGTTGAAACCGGTGATGCGGCAGAATTCGATCCCAGATCTCGAGACGCTAGTTTCGTTGATTGAAATTGACGCCGATCCCAAACTGACCAGTCAATGTGTTGAGGCTATGATAAATAACGAAACTTGCTTCTTCCGTGATCAAGCAAACTTTGCCTTGCTGACTGGGCCAGTGCTAGATTCTCTTCGCGAACACCGCGCAGCTAAAAAGCGAATAAGGATTTGGTCGGCTGCGTGCTCAACCGGTCAAGAGCCTTATTCTTTGGCGATGGCGATCAACGAAAACGCAGAAAAATGGCGCGATTGGCAGGTTCAGATTATGGCGACCGATGTTTCTGGTGCAGCCCTTACACAAGCACGATCGGGTAAATATTCGCAATTTGAAATTCAGCGCGGGCTGCCGGTCATGTTGATGCTCAAATATTTTGAGCAGCAAGGTGAGAACTGGGTCGCAAAGGATCATTTACGACAAATGGTGACTTTTGCCGAACATAATATGTTGCAGCCGTCGCGTCATTTAGGCACTTTCGATGTTATCCTTTGCCGCAACATGTTGATGTACTTGTGCGAAGACAAGCGCACACAGGTCCTCGATGGCATGGCACCGATATTGGCTGAGGATGGGATATTAATGCTCGGCGCGGCTGAAACCGTTATTGGCCAAACTGAGAAATTCCGTTCAAGTCAGGAATTTCGCGGCTTTTACGAAGCTACCGGAAAACCTGTGATTTCGCATATCGCGCACCGGCGCGTGATCGGCTGACGAAGCACCATATCGCTTGGCAAACGGCGCACCTTTTGCCTATCATCAATCATGACCATGATCTGGACTCCTTCGCCGAACTTTGGTGAGCGCACTTTGCCGGTTTCGATACTGGTGCTGCACTATACAGGAATGCAAACGGGCGCGTCGGCCATCGACTGGCTAGCTAATCCTCAGTCCAAAGTGTCGGCGCATTATGTCGTCGATGAAGATGGACAGCTTGTCTATATGGTGCGCGAGGAGCAACGTGCGCAGCACGCCGGGCTGTCGCACTGGCGCGGGATAACCGATGTGAACAGCGCAAGCATCGGGATTGAGATCGTCAATCCAGGCCATGAATTCGGCTACCGTCCATTCCCCGAAGAACAAATGGATACGGTCACCCGCTTGGTGGCGGAAATTGTCCGCACTTACAGCATCGAGCCACGCAACGTCGTCGGCCACAGCGATATTGCACCTGCGCGCAAAGAAGACCCCGGCGAGCTTTTCGATTGGGAGCGGTTGGCCAAACTCGGGCTGGCGGTGGCTCGGCCCAAGGGGAAATTGGTCGATCCGGAATGGCCGGACGCTGCGTTTTTACTAGCGCTCGAACGCTACGGTTACAGCATTGCCGACGGCCGGGCGGCGGTGGTCGCTTTTCAACGCCGCTTTAGGCCGGAAAATCTCGATGGCGTCATCGACGGTGAATGCCGCGCAATGCTTTTCAGCCTGCTCTTGGAAACCGAGAACGGAACTGCTAGCTAATACGCGCCAGAGGGTCGGGCGATCGCTGCTGCTTGGGTAACCGGGCAGGGGAGGAAAGTCCGGGCTCCAGCGAGGAACGGTGCCGGGTAACTCCCGGCGAAGGTGACTTCAGGGAAAGTGCCACAGAAATCATACCGCCCTGCCTTGGCAGGGTAAGGTCGAAACGGTGCGGTAAGAGCGCACCGCGTTGCTGGTAACAGCGGCGGCACGGCAAACCCCACCGGGAGCAAAACCGAATAGGGACGGCGTATGGCAACCTCCTGCCAGTCGTCCGGGTTGGTTGCTAAAGGACAGTGGTAACACTGCTCGTAGAGGAATGGTCGCACATCTGCTTTTAGGCGGAGGACAGAACCCGGCTTATAGACCCTCTGGCATTTTGTTTAATTAAGTACGGTCGGCAAAATACGACATTTGCCTGTCTAGTATATCACCAACGGCAGCGCTAAAGGGACCGCATGGCTCGCTCTTCACGCAATGATTTCGGTTTTCCGCGATGGCGCGGCTATGGCGGCTCGCGTGAGGCAACGCAGGTCCGTTTATGCGATCGTTACGGTTGCAACCGTGCTGGAAACTGCCCGGCACCTAAGTCACCGAATAATCCCGACCGCTGGATGTTCTGCGAGGAACATGCCGGCGAATATAATCGCGGCTGGGACTATTTCGAAGGGCTGACCAAGGAAGAGGCCGAGCTCCGCGAAGCCAACGAAAAACGCGATTTTTCCGGTTACAAGGAAGCTGCGCACTACGGCTGGGCAGGCTCTGGCGACGGCAGCCGCACCCGCGACGAAATGCACGCACTCGAAATACTCGGTCTCGACAGCGATTCGACATTCGAGGACGCGAAAAAGGCGTGGCGGCAAATCGCCAAGCTCACCCATCCCGATGTCAATCCCGGCAATGCCGATGCCGCCAAAGCCTTTCAGGCGGGGCAGGCGGCGTATGACGTTCTGCGTGTGGCCGAAGAACGACGCGAGTGGCAGGGCTAGGCGTAGCGCATCGCCGTTTGCCGGATCAGCGAAATCATGTTGGGAATGC
Organism: Sphingomonadales bacterium; assembly: GCA_031361925.1. GTDB lineage: Bacteria > Pseudomonadota > Alphaproteobacteria > Sphingomonadales > Sphingomonadaceae > Sphingorhabdus_B. The sequence continues at coordinate 4,827 of JANLRW010000317.1, read as the reverse complement.
CCTGCGTCCGGTTCGAACTCAGCTGGTTCTTGAGGTCGAACGGGCCGAGAGCGTCCTCGATTTTTGTTGTCAATATGTCGGACGCGGATTTGCCATCGACGGTTTTTAGCACTAGCGCGATAATGCCCTTCGTGATCGCAGCGTTGCTGTCAGCCAGGAATGTCAGTTCACCATCTGCGGTCACCGGATAAACCCACACGCTGGCCGAACACCCGCGCACCAGCGTTGCATCTGTTTTAAGCGGATCGGGCATAGGCGGCAATTCGCGGCCTAGATCAATCAGCAGCCGGTAACGGTCGTCGCTGTCGAGAAATTCATATTCTTCGAGAATGTCATTGAGGTCGCTCATCGTCCCTGCGCTTATGGGCAAGCGGCTCAGATATCAATCCCGGCAGCGATGGCTTCGAGCTTTTTTACGCGTTCCTTTAAGTCGGCAACTTCGATCCGCGATACCGTTGACGGCACCGGAAGGTCACTCCTTTGCTGGTGCGTCTGTAACTCGGCATGCTTAAGCGCGATCCAGTCGCGCCAGCCGCGAAGCGAAAGCGTAGAAACAAACGCTACACAGATCAGCGCGAAGGCGCCCGTTATGATGTAGAAATTGGGATCCTGGTTCATCTGGTTCCGTCCTTTCATTAATGCGCTACCTTAGCGGTTACGCAATTCCTCAATTTGACGATTGAGATCGTTGGCTGAGTTATTGTCAGTCGCGATCCGTTCGAGTACTTGGATGCGCTCTTTCAACGTTTTGATTTCCTCGCGCATCCCATCGGTTTCCGGGTCGCGGGCGAGGCGTTGTTGGACATAGCCGTCCTCGTCTTCGATCTCGAGTATCCCATGCTTCGCCTTGTGCTTGCTTTGGATGATCTTACCGATGGTTATAATCGCGATGATCGCCACCACCATTTCAAACGGACCCATATACTTCCTCCTTCAATTTGGTTCAGTTAAGCGGCCTGTCGCGCAAATCTTCAATAGCGTCGGAAAGGCTGTTGTTCTTTTCGGTTATAATTCGTTCGAGCACCTGCACCCGCTGTTCAAGTCTCTCGTTTTGCGCTGCATATTGCGCAGCTTTTTCCGTGTTGGATTGCGACATAATTTCGAGTTCTTTGCGCTTGTGGCTCGACCAAATTGCGAACCCACCAAGCATGAAAGGCGCAAGCGGTATAAGTATCCAGATTTCTTGAAACATTTTCAATCCCTCAGTTTGACGGGCCGCGCAGGGCCTCGATTTCCGAAGTCAGGCGGTGGCTGTCATCGACAACAATCTTTTCGACATTGGCTAGACGGTCTTTGATAGAGCCGAGTTCGGCGCGAAGCTGTGCGTTTTCTTGGCTGAGCAACTTGACGCGCTCAATCGACTCCTGATCCGTCTTGGGATAATGTTTTTGGCCCCATGCCCCTTCCAGAGGATAGCCATTCCTTATGCGTAGCCAAGTGGTCAAAACCATTCCGCCGACGCCCATAAAAACGATTAACGTTGCGGGCACCGCCAGTCGCATCAAGCCTTCGATTAAAGTGGGGTCCATTGCATTTCCTCCCAAACGCACTCAGCGCAGATTTTCGATTTCTTCGGACAGCCGACCGGCTTTGTCGGTGACGATCCGTTCTAGAACGGCGATACGTTCTTCGAGATGTCCGATCTTGCCATTCAGCGCCTCGTTTTCATTGCTGAGCAGTGCAATTTTGCGGTCGCCATCGACATCGACCTTCGGTGTCGTGCCGCCCCATTCGTTTTCCAGCGGGTAACCGTGGCGTGCGCGGATCCAGTTGTTGAATATCCAGCCTGCGGTGCAAATCATAACAATCGCAACGATGAATGATGGTCCGCCAAAATTCATTTCAGTTCCTTCCAGGGTAGGCGATGCGTGACCGGGCGGACGTCAGTGTTGCGGAAATCTACACTCCAGTTCCGCCGGTCAGCTTCGCGCTTTTTCTTGGCAAAATGCCGGAATGCAAACCAGGCGATCAGGCCCATTATAATCAAGGTGAACATCGTAGTGGTGACTCCTGTGTGCGCTAGTCAGCGCAACCGTTCGATCTCATGTGAGAGGTTTAAATGACTATCCGTCGCAATGCGCTCCATCACCGACAGCCGCTCCTCCAGTCGCGACATCTGGCCTTTCATGGCGTCGTTCTCACCGGCCAACAGTTCGGTCTGACGGCTCGGCGCGAGTCCTTCCTGCGTGAGTGCGGCCCTTACCTTCCGACGTCCGTATAACTGGATCAACAATGTGCCAACGACGCCCAGAAAAGTTCCCATCATGAAAAATGGTGTAGGGTCCATGTCTATTCTCCCTAATACCGCGCTTAGCGCAGGCTTTCGATTTCGTCGGCGAGTTGCTTGTTGTTGCTGACATAATAGAGTTCAACATCGGCAAGCCGGTTATCGATTTCGCGGAACCTTGACCGGATATCGCGGGTGGTACGTGCTGGCGACTGGCGGACCCCTTGCCAGAATTTTTGGTCTTCATTGTCGACATAAAGATGGATCGGTTTCTTATTGGAGAACCACGCGACGCCCCAATAAGCGATCAGTGTCCATGGAAAGCCGCCCATCAAGGTAAGCATTACCGCAGCCAGCCGAACCCAGAGCACTTCGACCCCGGTGTAATCCGCAATCCCGGCGCAGACGCCCTTCCATTTGGCGTTTTGCTTGTCGAGGTAGAATTTCGTGTGCGTTGTCATCTCAACGGTTCCTTTCCAGCCGGCGGATATTTTCGGAGACATAATCTTCTGCTTCATGGTCAATGCGGCGTACGCTGAAATCCGGATTGTCTTGGGCAACCAGCCGTTCAACCGTATCCATGCGCTCTTCCAAGCGCCGCGCCAGTTCGTACATGTCGCCGAGCATCCGCTCGTCATCATTGGTCAGCGTGGCTGCGGTTTTCCATTTTGTCACATGGTGCAGGATTAGCCAAGGCAGACCCAGAAACAGGATGCCGACGACGAGGGTCACCATTACTACTTCACCGTCCATCGTCTCAGCTCCCCTTCGATTCTTGCTTCATGGCTTTTTTCATCGCCTCGAGCTCTGCATCGACGACATCGAACGATTCGAGCGCTGCGATTTCATCACCCAGCGTACGCGGCGCATCGCTGCCGATCGCCAGCGCGTCGGCATAGCCTTGTGCCTCATCGACGCGGCGTTCGAGAACATCGAAGCGCGAAAATGCTTCGCGGACCTTGTCGCCATTGTACATCGTGCGCAGCTTGACTTGGTTCTCCGCACTTTCGAGGCGCGTCATCAGTGCATTTTGGCGGCTGCGCGCGTCGGCGAGCTTTTTCTGAAGCTTGGCGATGTCGATCTCCGACGCTTTCAACGCGTCATTCAGCACATCGACTTCGGCCTTCAATTGGTCCGCCATGTCGGTTGCCTTGCGCTTTTCGAGCAACGCTGCCTTGGCCAGATCTTCGCGGTCTTTTGACAGCGCGAGTTGCGCCTTTTCGGTCCAATCCATCTGTAAATTGTCGAGCTTGACGATGTGGCGGCGCAACTCCTTCTGGTCCGCAATCGTGCGTGCGGCAGAGGCGCGGACTTCGACCAACGTTTCTTCCATTTCGAGGATGATCATGCGGATCATTTTGGCCGGATCTTCCGACTTGTCGAGCAGGTCGGTAACGTTGGCGGCTATGATGTCGCGGGTTCTTGAAAATATACCCATTGGAAAACTCCGGTTAAAACTGGTCTTGTGCGTGTATTCAAAATTGGGGGCGACCGGGGAATAGGGGGGAGCTGGGGTCCCCGGTCGCCGGCTGGCCGTGTCAGGCAAGATAGCTGACAACGACTGGCCGATGGGAGGGTGAGTATGCATTTACCTGTTGGTCTTCCTGATTATTGAACACCGAAATCGCGTAGCTTGCGAAGATCATCGTCATCGACAATCCAACGGCTGTCCAGAGGCGGCTTTCGCTTTGCTGTGCTTTGCGTTCGGTGTTCATTATGGTCTTCCCTTTTTGTTAGTCCGGGCTTGGCCGGTTTGTAATAGACATAGCAGGGAGTGTGCCAGTTTCGGGAACTGGCGGAAATTGGCGAAAGTATCGCATGACACGAAGTTCGGCGATAGTATTTATTGCTATTACATAGTAAAATGTGCCAAATATTGAAAAATGGAACGTGACGCTCAGTTTATCGGCCAATCTTCGGCCTTTCTCGATGCGGTCGAGCGTGCCAGTCGGGCAGCGCCGCTCAACCGTCCAGTACTCGTGGTAGGCGAACGCGGAACCGGCAAAGAATTGATTGCCGAGCGGCTCCACCGCTTGAGTTCGCGCTGGGGCGGGCCGCTGGTAACGATGAACTGCGCGGCACTTCCCGAAACCTTGATCGAGGCCGAATTGTTCGGGCATGAGGCAGGCGCGTTCACTGGTGCCACCAGAGCGCGCGAAGGTCGCTTTGAGGAAGCCGATGGCGGCACGTTATTCTTGGACGAGCTCGGAACGCTTAGCATGGGCGCACAGGAACGGCTGCTGCGCGCGGTCGAATATGGCGAAGTCACGCGGATCGGCTCATCGCGGCCGATACGTGTAGATGTTCGCATCGTCGGCGCTACCAATGAAGATCTGCCCAAGATGGTCGAGGCCGAACGGTTCCGTGCCGACTTGCTTGACCGGCTGTGTTTCGAAGTTATCACGCTGCCACCCTTGCGTGTTCGCGATGGCGACGTCGAAGTGCTGTCCGAATATTTTGGACGACGGATGGCCGCCGAGCTCGAATGGCCGAGCTGGCCCGGTTTCGGCGAAGTCGCAACGCGCGCGATGGCGAATTATCTGTGGCCGGGCAATGTCCGGGAATTGCGCAACGTGGTCGAACGCGCGGTTTATCGTTGG
>JANLRW010000157.1:0-9179 GCA_031361925.1 Sphingomonadales bacterium | reverse complement strand
AGTGCTGAAACCTTTGCCGGTGTCATCGGCAAAGTGCTGGCAAAGCGCGCCGAGAACCAAACCTAAGCGGTTCAGGTCATCCCCCGCCGAACGGTGAACCAGATCGCCGCCGTCCAGTAAATTCCAGTCATCGCCACGATGACCGCCAATGGCTCGAACGCGACGCCGAGCCCGCAAATGGCAGCAGCGGCCCAGATAAACAGCCCGAATTCGATGATGACGAACGCGGCAGCGCAACTTTGTTTGGTAACATCGCGGTACAATTCGTCGTACCGGTTCCACAAATGCCAAGATATCGCGCTTTGGCCGACCATCAGGACAACAATAGTCCAAAACGAGGTGAGCTGGCTACCCAGACCAGCGTTGCTGGCTAGCGCCATCAGCACCAGTATTGCTGTATACAGGAAAATACAGATCGCCGACCAGAAAAGCAGCGGACGCATATCGTCAAAATCGGCTGGGTCGGCATCCTTGTTCATCTGGTTGAGCATGAAAATCTTACGGTTGCTTGACGTTACCAAAGCGATAACCCCGATCATCCCGAAGATAAACGCCAAGACCATCGTGATGATGCTGACACCGGTCATTCCGTCGAATATGCGATCGACTCCGATCAGTTGATCGAGAGCGATCATCGAAAAAAATCCGAACGCCCCGCCCGCAATCATCTGCGCCAGGATCTTCGTCAGATTGCTCTTTTTCGCGTCTGCGACCGGTTTATGTTCGGTTGTCATCATTATTCTTCTCCTTTCGAAGGCACCCAATGGTCGATGAATATTGTGTCGACAGGAACGGCGAATAACTTTGCCATGCGCAAAGCCAGTGGCAGGCTGGGATCGTATTTGTCCGTTTCGACGGCATTTATTGTTTGCCGCGATACGCCAAGCCGCGTTGCTAACTCGCCTTGGCTCCAACCTTGGCCCGTCCGCAAATCTTTCAGCCTGTTTTCCAATTGCCTCGCCTTCACACCAATCCGCCAATTGCGAATGATGTAAAGAGGTCTTTACAGTAAAGAGTCTTTGTTAGTCAAGAGCTCTTTACAGGCTCAGCAAAGCTCAGACCAACCCTATCTTCATCAACTCACCGAGCATCTTGGGCGACATCTCGTCGCGTCCATCGGCTTCGGTGCTGTCCAGATCGGGTGGGGCGTTGGCTTCTTCGAGATAACGCCAGCCTTGGTGCGCGCGTTTGGGGATTGAGCGGACGGGGATGAGGCGGGGCTCAATCCGAATCCAGTGCCGGCCTGCGCCATTTTCCATGAAGCCGATAATCGGGCTGCGGCCAACCAGCGCGTGACCGTGGATCCAGTAGAGCGATCCGCCCGTCATTTCGGCAATCCGTTTGGGCAGATAGCGCGTCGTCAGCCGCGCTTCGCCGTCCACGGCATATGCCGCCAACCGGCGGCGTAAGTCCGCTACGCTTTGCGCGCCGAAAGCAATCTTGGTCATATTGAGCGGCATCAGTCTTGCCTTAGCCCACCAAGCCGCTGGAAACGGCGAGGCTCAAGAAGATCAAAAAGCCCATCGAATCGGTAATCATCGTCACAAAGATCGAACTGGATACTGCGGGGTCTTGGTCGAGCCGGTCGAATAGCACCGGGATTGCAACCCCCGACAGGCCGGCAAGCGTGATATTACACAGAATCGCTACGCCAATGACGCCGCCAAGCAACCAGTTACCGAAAATCAGACCAGCGCCCAGCCCGGCGATGATTGCGACTGTCGCGCCGATGAGGAGCGCCACCCTAATTTCGCGCCAGATCGCCCGCATCGTGTTCGATTGCGTCAACTGGTTCGTCGCCAACGCCCGCACCGTCACCGCCAATGTCTGCGTTCCTGCGTTGCCGCCGATAGATGCCACGATCGGCATCAATATCGCCAGCGCCACCATCGTCTCGATTGCCGCGCCGAACTGGTAGATGATGAACGAGCCGACCATTGCCGTCCCCAAATTGGCAATCAGCCAGCGAACGCGCGCCTTGTAGCTGTCGGCTATCGGCTCGTTAATGTCACCGTCACCCGCACCTGAAAGCCGTAAGATATCCTCATCGGCTTCCTCCTGAATGATGTGGACGATATCGTCGGCGGTGATGACCCCGACCAGCCGCCCGACATCATCTACCACTGCGGCCGAAATCAGTGCGTATTTTTGGAACCTTAAAGCAACCTCTTCCTGATCCATATCAACCGGAATCAGCGTCTGCTCACGCTTCATAATTTCACTGACCTGGACTTTGCGCTGGCTGCGCATGATCCAGCTTAGCTTGCACGTCCCGACCGGCTTGTGCTGCGGATCGACAACGAAGATTTCCCAGAAATCCTGCGTTAAATCGTGATGGTCACGCAGGTAGTCAATCAACTGGCCAACGGTCATATGTTCAGGGACAGCAACCAGCTCGCGTTGCATGATACGACCAGCGGATTCGTCCGGGTAAGACAAAGCGTCTTCGATAACCGCGCGGTCTTCGGGGTCCAGCTCGGCGAGGACGGCCAGCTGGTCCTCCTCCTCCATATCCTCGATGATCGCGACCGCATCGTCGGTGTCTAGCTGCCCGGCAAGGTCTGCGACTTGGGCTGCGGGCAGGGCGTCAATGATGTCTTCGCGGACATAATCATTGACCTCGGCGAGCACCTCGGCGCTCATCAAGTCGCCGAGCGCAATCGCCAGTTCGCCGCGCCGTTCGCGCGGGGTCAGTTCGAACAGATCGGCGATATCGGCTTCGTGCAGCGGCTCTACCAAGCGGTGCGCCTCGGCCAGATCGCCATGTTCGACCGCGTCCAGAACGCGGTCGACAAAGTCGCGGGTCAGGCGGTTGTCTTCGTCGAGCGTTTCGACGATGTTATCTGCGAGCATATTGGGATCGGCGATTTCGCTGGTCATGTGCGGCCTTTCCCTTGTGTGGTGGTGATCGTCGCCCCTCCTAAGCGGGCCGCTTCAAAAAGCAATGATTTTGGCTTTCCTATATCGGCCGCTTCGCCTAGGGCATCGCGCAACATCCTACCTGAAGAAAAAGGACAATATCATGGCCGACGAAACGCTTACCCTCAGCCTCGACAGCGGCGACGTTGTCATCAAGCTACGCTCCGATCTCGCGCCGAACCATGTCGCGCGGATCAAGGAACTGGCGAGCGAAGGCTTTTATGACGGCATTACTTTCCACCGCGTGATCCCCGGCTTTATGGCGCAGGGCGGATGCCCGACCGGAACCGGCATGGGCGGATCGAAAAAGCCCGATCTGGCGCAAGAGTTCAATGCCGAACCGCATGTCCGTGGCACCTGCTCGATGGCGCGTTCATCGAGCCCGAACAGCGCGAACAGCCAGTTCTTCATCTGCTTTGACGATGCGACCTTCCTCGACAACCAATATACCGCATGGGGCAATGTGATCAGCGGCATGGAACATGTCGACGCGCTGCCCAAGGGCGAGCCGCCAGCGAACCCGGGCAAGATCAACAAGGCGACTGTGGGCTGAGTCCTGCAGAAATCCAAGCAAGTTCACAGTCAAATCGAGATTTGGGGCGCGGCGCGAGCTGCGCCCCTTTCTTTTTGGGTACGCCGCAGCGGTCTCGGTGCCGAAGTTCGCAAAGCTCGCACCGGCGACTGCGCTGAAACCCGCAGAAAACGAGGTAAGTTCACAGTCAAATCGACAATTTTTCGAAGTGCGGATTCCAACAATGTCAAAGAGCAAGCAATATGCTCTCAAACCAAATCCAACATTACAAGTGGAACGTGCCTTCAACTACGGTCACGCACTTGCCGGACAGCCACACCCGGTTACCGTCCAGTCGACAACCAAGATAGCCGCCGCGCGCGCTGGCCTGATAGGCGGTGAAACTGTCGCGGCCGAGCTCTGCCGCCCAATAAGCCGTGAGCACGGCGTGCGCGCTGCCAGTGACGCTGTCTTCATCGACGCCTGCTCCGGGGACGAAAACGCGGCTTATGATGTCGGTATCATTGCCCGGCGCAGTCGCCGTAAAGCTGTCATCGCCGAACGCCGCGAGCGCCTTCATATCGGGCTTCAGCGCCAGAACTTCGTCCGCCGCAGCGTATCGGAATAGATTATAGTGATCGGGGTTGCGCCGCATTGCCAACGGCGCTCCGCCCATTGCTGCCGTCATTTCGGGTATATCGGCGGGCTCGGTCGGGATTGCGGGCAGGGCGACGGCATAGCCACCGGCTTCACGTCTTACTTCCAGTGTTCCCGCCAACCGTGTGCGAAATGTCACGCGGTCGATGTCAGGGTTTTGGCGCAAGATAACATGCCCGCTCGCCAACGTTGCATGCCCGCATAGGCGGATCTCGACGGCGGGGGTGAACCAGCGCAATTCATAATCCGCCTCGCCGGTCGCATCGGGCACGATGAACGCGGTTTCGGCAAAGTTGTTTTCCTCACCGATCGCCTGCAACACCGCATCATCCAGCCACGCGTCGAGCGGCATGACGGCGGCTTGATTACCGGTAAAGGGGCGATCGGCAAAGGCATCGACATGATAATAAGGTAGGTCGGTCATGGCTTTTCATGCTCGTGAAGGTGGCCGTGCGTGTAGTTGTCGGGTTCGGGATGGATCAGCACTTCGACGCCTGGAAACTCGCGTGCCAGTTCGTCCTCGACCTCGTCCATGATCGCGTGAACCTCGCCAAGAGTTTTGTTCGGATCGAACCAGACGTGGAACTGCACAAAGTCGTGCATCCCGCTGGAACGCGTGCGGACATCATGGATCGTATTCATCTCCGGGTGGCGGTTGGCGACGGCCAGAAAACGGTCGCGCTTTTCGGCTGGCCATTCGCGGTCGAGCAAATGGTCGAGCGCCATCTGCGCCGCTTTGTACGCGCCAAACAACAGCCACAGCGCAATGCCGATACCGAATATCGGGTCGGCGCCGCGCACGCCCAATATCGTGTCCAATATGATCGCGATAATTACAGCAATGTTTAACAGAAGATCGCTTTGATAATGCACATGATCGGCATGGATCGCCACCGAGCCCGTTTTTCTGACCACATAGCGCTGATAGGCGAGCAGTCCCAGCGTCGCCACGATGGCGATCAGCGAAACCCCGATGCCATATTCGGGATGCTCAGTTGGCTGACCGGACCCCAGCCGGACAATCGCCCGCCAGCCAATTAATGCCGCAGAAACGACTATCAGCATCACCTGAACCAACGCCGAGAGCGATTCCGCCTTGCCATGCCCGAACCGGTGATCGTCATCGGCAGGGCGCGCAGCATAGCGGACGCTGAACAAGGTCAGCAGCGAAGCCAGCACGTCGAACGCCGTATCGGCGAGCGAGCCGAGCAGCGCGACTGACCCCGTTTCCGCCGCCGCGTAGATTTTGATTGCCAGCAAAAATAGCGCCATGCTGACGCTGGCTATGGCGGCGCGTGTGGTCAGGTTGCCATGTGCCTCATGGTGGTGATTGTGGCCCAAACCCATCAGTTTTTCCTCATGGGTAAAGCATTCCGGTGGTCCAGCCATCGCCACTGCGTTCATACAGCCAGCGTTCGTGCAGGCGGAATTCGCGGTCCTGCCAGAATTCGATGCGGTGCGGCCAGACATTGTAACCCGACCAATGCGGCGGGCGGGTTACGTCCCGGTTTGAAAAGCGTGCTTCTTCGGCAGCAAAACGCGCTTCGAAGGTTTCGCGGCTATCAAGCGGGCTGGACTGGTCCGAAGCCCAAGCGCCGAGCTGTGAATTGCGCGACCGCGTGGCGAAATAGGCGTCGGCGGTGGCATCATCCACGCGGCCAACAATGCCTTCGATCCGGATCTGGCGGCGCAGCGATTTCCAATGGAACAGCAGTGCCGCATGACCGCGCTCGATCAATTGGCAAGACTTACGGCTGCCCAAATTGGTATAGAAGACAAATCCGTCCGGGCTATGCCCTTTGAGCAGCACCATGCGCACCGATGGCTGGCCATCGGCACCGGTTGTCGCCAGCGCCATCGCATTGGGGTCATTAGGTTCGCTGGCCTCGGCCTCGGCAAACCATTCGTCAAACAACACAAAGGGATCGGGTCTTTCCATATCGCGGCGATAGGCTAAGCTTGGCCATGATAAAAGGGGGGAAGGAATGTTTATGCCTTGGGACATGATTTTTGAATGGACGAACCGCTGGGCCCTCGTCTGCTGGATTATCTTGGCGTTCGCACCAAGGCGGGATCAAATTATCCCTTATCTTTTCTACGCCGGTTCAGGCGTATTGGCGTTGACCTATGCGGCCCTCATCGTGCCTTTGATGGCAGGGCTGATTAACGACGGTGGTCCAGCTGGCGGGCCGGGTGCCGATTTTACGACGCTCAAAGGCGTAATGGCTTTGTTTGATGCGCCCGGCGGCGCGACCATCGGCTGGATCCATTATCTGGCCTTTGACCTGTTTGTCGGCATCTGGGCGGCGCGCAATGCTGACCGGCGCGGCATCAATCGGATCATTCAAGTGCCGGTCTTGTTTTTCATCCTGATGGTCGGACCATTGGGGCTGGTGCTTTATCTTCTGCTACGGCAATTGATCGGCACGAAGACCGAAAATTCGGTGGTCCCGAGTTGACATAGCGGGCTTAATCCCGATTTAGAGTGCTGAGGGTGTAATACAGGGACCGAAATGGCTGATCCATATTCCATATTGGGCGTTTCCAAGGGCGCGGACGCAAAGGCGATTAAAAGCGCCTATCGCAAGCTCGCCAAGGAACTGCATCCTGACAAGCATCCAGAAAATCCCAAGGCTGCCGACCGGTTCAGCGAAGTGACGCGCGCCTATGACTTGCTTTCCGATACGGGCAAGCGCGCGCAGTTTGACCGCGGCGAGATTGACGAAAACGGTCAGCCGCGTGGCTTTGGCGGCGGCGGGTTTGGCGGTGGTGCAGGCCCGGGCGCAGGGAACTTCGATTTCGGCGGTAGCGGCGGCATTGATTTGGGCGATATATTCGACGGTCTGTTCGGTGGCGGTGGTGCTGCGCAGGGCCGCCCCGGGCCACGCCCACAGCCCGGCCCGCCGCCCAAGGGCGCAAACATCGCTTATGCGCATCTGGTTTCGTTCACCGACGCCGCAACCCTGGCACCGCAGCGCATTACGCTGAGCGATGGCAAGGCCGTGGAGTTCAAACTGCCCAAAGGCGTGGTCGCCGGTCAGCAAATCCGTATTCCCGGCAGAGGCCAGCCTGGCCCGGGCGGCAACGGCGATGCGATGGTGACGCTGAAAATTGGCAAGCACCCGCATTTCGTGCGCGATGGTGATCATATCCGCATCGACCTGCCGATTTCGCTCAAAGAAGCGGTTAGCGGCGGCAAGGTCAAGGTGCCAACGGTCGATGGGGCGGTCATGTTGACCGTTCCACCCAAGACAAATTCGGGTGCGACTTTGCGGATCAAAGGGCGCGGATTTACGGGTAAGGCGGGGGAGCGCGGCGATCAGCTGGTGACGTTGATGATCCATTTACCGACAGATGCCGATGCGCTTGCCAAACTTGCCGATATGCTGGGCGATGATGTTGGCATCCGCGCCGAACTGAATGTCTGAACATTCTCCGCTCTCGCCAGAGGCACGTGCGCAGTTGCCGGTCGTTGCCCAAAGCGAGGTCAGCGAAGCGAGCTGGTTTGAGCATCTGGGCAAGTTCCACCAGTCGTGGGAGGTCATCAAACGCGTTGCTGTCGGCGTCTACAGCGAAGGCTTCGTCCACGCGGGCAATTTTGCCTATCTGTCGCTGGTGGTGCTGTTTTCGTTCTGCATTGTGGCCGCGGCGATTGCCGGGGCATTCGGTCAAACGCAATCGGGTCTAGCGCTAATCGAAGCCTTTTTCCAGACCGTGCCACCCGGCGTCGCCGAGGCACTGCGTGGCCCGGTTGAAAGCGCTATGACGGCGCGGTCAGGCCCGCTGCTCTGGTTCGGTGCGGCGGTCAGCCTTTGGACCACGGCGAGCCTAATCGAGACGTTTCGCGACATATTGCACCGCGCTTATGGCACCACGCCGCACCTTCATTTTTGGCAATACCGGCTGGGATCATTTGCCACGATCGTCTTGTCCGTGTTGCTGGCGATGGTTGCATTCAGCGCGCAAGTCTTGGTCACGGCAATCCAAGAACTGGTCTACCATTATCTCCCGGCCGCGCAGAATGTGGCGGGGTATTTCGCTTGGGGCCGGATCATTCCGTTTTTAACGCTGTTTGCCGCAATCTACATCATTTTCCGCAGCCTGACGCCGCGCAAATATCGCGGTCAGGAGTTTCCGAAATGGCCGGGTGCAGCGTTGGTTAGCTTATGGTGGCTGGGCTGCACCGCGGTGCTGCCATTGTTCCTCAACAGCGTCAGCAATTATGACCTGACCTATGGCAGTCTCGCAGGCGTGATGGTTGCGCTGATTTTTTTCTACCTTATCGGTTTGGGCTTAGTCACCGGCGCGCAGCTCAATGCAGCGCTAGCCAACACCCGTGAAAATGGACTAAGGGAGCGCGAACCCCAACTTTTCGATAAATGAGGCATATATGAGCGGATTGATGGCCGGCAAACGCGGTCTGATAATGGGGCTGGCGAACGACAAGTCTCTGGCATGGGGTATCGCCAAACGGTTGCAGGCCGAAGGTGCCGAACTCGCGTTCAGCTATCAAGGCGAAGTCATGGAAAAACGTGTCCGTCCCTTGGCTGAATCGCTTGGCTGCGATTTCCTAATTGATTGCGATGTCTCCGACATGGCCGAGCTGGACGGGGCGTTTGACACGCTCGCCGCGCACTGGCCGACGATTGATTTTGTGGTCCACGCCATCGGTTTTACCAATAAGGAAGCACTGCGCGGCAAATATTTCGATGTCGGCCTCGAAGACTTCCTGATGACCATGAACATCAGCGTCTACAGCTTTACCGCCGTCGCCAAGCGCGCAGCGGCGATGATGACGCCGCTTGATCCCGAAACGGGCGAGGGCGGCGGGTCGATGCTGACGCTAAGCTATTACGGCGCCGAAAAGGTAGTGCCGCATTATAACGTCATGGGCGTGGCCAAGGCGGCGCTGGAGGCATCGGTCAAATATCTCGCCAACGACGTCGGCCCCGCTGGCATCCGCGTCAACGCGATTTCGGCAGGTCCGATCAAGACGCTCGCGGCGTCGGGCATCGGTGATTTCCGCTACATCATGAAATGGAACGAACTGAACTCGCCGCTTCGCCGCAATGTCACGATTGACGACGTCGGC
>JANLRW010000147.1:0-2231 GCA_031361925.1 Sphingomonadales bacterium | reverse complement strand
CGTGCTGACCCGCGATACCAAATGGGATGAGGATGGCGCGCAGGTTGTCCATTCGGTCGAGGCGGCGCTGAAGGCAGCCAACGGCCCGCATGTCTGCGTGATCGGCGGGGCGGAGATTTATAAATTGTTCCTGCCGCTGGCAGACCGGATCGAAGTGACCGAGATCAATTTAAAGCCGGTTGGCGACACGGTGATGCCTGCATTCGATATGGCAGCATGGACCGAGATTGCCCGTATCAGTCATAAGGCGGCGGGCGATGTCCCCGCGCACGCCTTTGTGACCTTATTGCGTAAAGGCAGCGAATGATGCGCAAGAGGGTCTGGATACCGTTAGCGCTGTTAAGCATTGCTGCCATCGGCTTTTTCGGAATCGCTCCGGGCTATGTCGAAGGTTCGATGAACATTGTCGATGGCAAGCCGCTGCTCAAAGTCAGCGATGAGGCGAAGGTGCTGCACAAAACGCTGATGATTGTTGACCTGCACAGCGACAGCCTGATGTGGAACCGCGATATCACCGAGCGCGCTAGCCGCGGGCATATGGACTTGCCGCGCCTCGAACAGGGAAATGTCGCACTTCAGCTTTTTTCGTCGGTAACCAAGACACCCAAGGGCCAGAATTATGACGGCAATGGCGCTGATACCGATAACATTACATTGCTGACGGTTGCCCAGTTACAGCCCGCGAAAACCTGGAGTTCGCTGGTCGAGCGGTCGCTTTATCATGCGGCAAAACTGGATGCCGCCGTTTCGGCATCGCATGGAAAGCTGGTTGCGGTTAGCACTGCCGGTCATGTCGAAGGCCTTGCAACGCTTCGCCAGGGCAAAACAAAAGCGGTCGGCGCGATGATGACCATCGAAGGCCTACACAATCTCGAAGGCAAGGCGTCTAATCTCGACCGGCTCTATAATGCCGGGTTCCGCATGGCTGGCCTGACGCATTTCTTTGACAACGAACTTGGCGGGTCGATGCACGGGCTGAAGAAAGGCGGGCTGACTCCTTTCGGCCGCGATATCGTCCGGCGGATGGAGGCGAAGGGGATGATTGTCGATATCGCGCATCTCAGCCACGCCGGCGTCGCAGAACTGCTGGCGATGGCAACGCGACCCGTCGTCTCAAGCCATGGCGGCGTGCAGGCGACGTGCAAGGTCAACCGCAACCTGACCGACGATGAAATTCGCGGAGTTGCGAAGACCGGCGGGGTTATCGGCATCGGCTATTGGGAGGGCGCGGTGTGCGATACATCGCCGAAGGCTGCTGCTAAGGCGATGAAATATGTCCGTGATCTCGTCGGTATCGACTATGTGGCTTTGGGCAGCGATTATGATGGTGCCACCACCGTGCGGTTCGACACGTCGCAACTGGTGCAAGTAACGCAGGCGTTGATGGATGAAGGCTTTAGCCCACAAGAAATTCGCGCAGTTATGGGCGGCAATGCGCTTCGTGTAATCCGCGCCGGTTTGGAACCAATGCCAGCAAAATGACGATTCCGCGTCTCTCTGCCTCCAACCCAGCGCCCGAACATTTGCGCGGCGCAGTATTGGCGCTCGGTAATTTCGACGGCTTCCATCTGGGGCATCAGGCCGTGGCGGGCAAAGCGATTGCGCAAGCCAAGGCCGCTGGCCGCCCGGCGATTATCGCTACCTTTGATCCGCATCCGGTGCGCTATTTTGTGCCGGGTGCAGCACCGTTCCGGCTGACCTCGCTCGATCAGCGGCAACGGCTGTTCGGGGAAGCCGGTGCCGACGCAATGCTGGTCTTCGATTTCGACGCCAGCCTTGCCGCAACAACGGCGGAGGACTTTATCGCCAAATTGCTGGTCGAACGGCTTGGCGTTTCGGCAGTGGTCACCGGCGAGGATTTCACCTTCGGCAAAGGCCGCGGCGGTAATATCGGTGTGCTCCGCGATGTCGGCGCGGCGCATGGCCTTGGCTGCACCGCAATGGGTCCGGTCAGCGATGCCGGCGGCGTGATCTCCTCAAGCCGTATCCGCAAGGCGTTACAAGCAGGCGACTGCGAGACCGCCAACGGTCTGCTTACCCGCCCGTTCGCGGTCGAGGGCGTCGTCCAGCACGGCGACAAAAACGGTCGGTTGCTGGGCTTTCCGACTGCGAATATCGACATGGCCAATTATCTGCGCCCGCGTTATGGCATTTATGCGGTGAAGGGGCGGCTGGCGGACGGACGAGTGCTGAACGGCGCTGCAAACCTCGGCATCCGGCCAAGCTTCGAT
>JANLRW010000145.1:0-12377 GCA_031361925.1 Sphingomonadales bacterium | reverse complement strand
CAGTTAAGATCGCTATATCCCTTTCAAGGAGCGCTAACTCATATACTCGGATTTCGTTCGTTGTGAGCGGTCTAATACCGAACGCAGATAAAAGAGCAATTTGTTCGCGACTAACATCAAGCCAGTGGTCGTCGATTTCCCCCTCAATCTGGGTTTTCTCTGCCGCGAAGTCGGACATACATTGCCAGCAATATCTGAGACAACGCCATCGCTTTTCCAGCCGATAATTTTGATATCCTAAGTAAATTGCGACAACGAAAACGACCCAAAAAAGCCAGCTCATTTTCTTTTTCCTTCACTAGTTTCGGCAGAACAGGCTTTGACGCGAAAATAATAGATCAGCAAGTAAGTCATTTGAGCGCGAATTTTTCGCGACCCTTAACCACCCGTCTCCCCTTCGTCCGGCTCGTCAGGTGGAACTGGTCGCATCGGTCGCAGTGATAGGGGTGTAGGGGGAAGTCGGCGCTGGTGGCTGCGGTGGCGGCTTCGGCTGCCGAGGCGTAGCGCTCTTTTTTGCGGCAGATGCTTAGTCTTGTGCGCATTTCACTCGCGTCCTTTTACCCAAACTTCGTCATTCCCGCGAAGGCGGGAATCCATCTCCTGAGCTTTCCGCACAAAGAACCGTTTCGTTGTAGTTCGACGTCAGGAGTTGGATTCCCGCCTTCGCGGGAATGACGAAAGGGGGTGATTTAATCGTCCGTTTCAAATGCTATGCTGCCTTGGTTGATGAGCTGGGTGACAAGCTCGGCATCTCTCGCACCAACCGCTGGCCCGTCTCCAGCACACAGCCTTTCGGCGAACGCGGCACCGTCCCGACTGCACTCGAAACATTCACCATCGACGAACAGCAACACCCCAACCTCTTGCCGGATAAACGAAAACCGGCTGGCCGGGTTGCGCGTCAGCCTTGCTCCGCCTGCAATCTGCTCACGCACCGTATCAGCACTTACCAGCTCTTCGGGCGACCAATCGACCTCGGGATATTTCGGCGTGGTATTATATTCGCCAAACCAGCGGGCGAAGGTTTCGCGCTCGGACAGTTTTTCCAAAACCATCTTACGCAGCACCTCCAGCGCATCCGCCGAAATCTCGCCGGGGTTGGCTTGGCGCGTCAAACCAGCGTCGGTGTAGCGGTCGTCTTCGGCCATGTCCGCAGTTAGGTCATCGGCGAAGTCGGCGATCAATTCGCTTCGCGACGGCGCGCGGAAGCCTATTGAATAGGTCATGCAGTCGTCGCCGACCGCTACACCGTCATGCGCGATGCCGGGCGGGACGTAGAGGATGTCGCCGGGCCCGAGCAGCCACTCGTCAGTCGTCTCGAACTTGGCCAGCAACCGCAAATCGTCGTGCGGCAACAGCGCGCTTTGGCCGTCGCAACGTTGCCCCACGCGCCAGCGGCGTTGGCCTGCACCCTGGATCAGGAACACATCATATTGGTCGTAATGCGGCCCCACGCCGCCGCCATCGGTGGCGTAGCTGACCATCACATCGTCGATCCGCCAGTTGGGGATGAAACGGAAGGGCGCTAGCAACGCGGCGACTTCGGGCACATGATGATCGACCGCTTGCACCAGCAACGTCCACGGGGCTTTACTAAGTTCTGCAAAGCGCTTTTCAGCAAACGGACCATGCTCGACCGTCCAGTGCCCTTCACCGCTCGTTACCAGCCGCGATTCAACCTCGGCCTCGCACGCGAGTCCTGCCAGTTCATCGGGTTCTAGCGGGTTGGCCCATGCCGCCCACGGATTGCGGATCAGCAGCGGCTTTTGCTGCCAAGTATCGCGCAGGAAACTGTCGATATCGAAGTCGTTTAGCCGCATGGAAGATGCCGATACCACCACCGCCCGCCCGCGCACATAAAAAAAACCCCGCTGGTGGCGGGGTTTCTCATTCTCGCTAATTGCCAATTTTAACGGCAAACGCAGTGCGGTTTGGGCTTCGGTTTCCATTTGCGCGCCGGCGGCTTGCGGTAAGTCTTCACCGTCTCGTAATAGACCTCTTCGGTTACCGTAGTCGTCGTGTGCGACGCTCCGGGAACCACGGTTACTGTCACCATCGGTGCCTGCGGGTAATAATAATACCCACCCGGCCAGCCCTGCGGCTGCTGTGGATAACCTTGCGGATAACCCTGTGGGTAGCCCTGCGGATAACCTTGGGGTGGATAAGGGCGCACCTGTTCCTGATAACGCGGTTCATAGCGTTTGCACCTAGACGTCGCCTTCTCGATGGCAACACCCGCAAGACCGCCAAGCCCTGCACCGAGCAAGCTGCCGCCCAGACGGTCACCGCGACCGGCAATCCGGTTACCCGCGACACCACCAAGGATTGCGCCGATAGCACCGCCGGTCAGGCCATTGCTTTTCAAACAACGCTCATAGCCTTCGTAGCCACGCGGCACGCTATAATCCTCGGAATAGCCGCGCTCGTCACCCAAACCATAGGTCGCATAGCGACGTTCGTCGCCCAGCCCATAAGGCGTGTTGTCTGGATAGGGGGCGCCAGCTTGACGCGGTGCCGGGGCGGGATAGCCGGGGCCAGATACGCCGCCGTGCCGCGTTACCGTGCCTTCCCATTCACCTTCGAAAACCTGACCTTGCGGGTCGACATATTCGCCTTCCCATTCGCCGTCATAGCTATAGCTCGAACCGTCGGGCGATGCGAAGGCGACATTACCATTATCGCCCCAGTCATAGGCTTGCTCGTCGGGACGCATGGACGGGCCGTAATCTGGTCGACCATAATAGGCACCTTCGCCTGACGAACTGGCATTCCAGTTTACGCCCGAGCGGTAATCCTGAACGTAGCCGCGTTGATCGGTCAGCACCGCATCATCATAATATCGCGACCAGTTGTAGCCGCGCGAAGGCGCGCTCAGGCCGTAAATCGTGTAGTTTGGGATATAAAAGCTTGGCTGCACCCAGTAACGCGGCATCACATAGCCGCGATATGGGCGGCGGTAGACGTCATTACGCGGGATCCCGTGCATACCGGGACGCGGCCCATGCGCCATCGGCGGCATTCCCGGGCGAGGTCCACCCATGCTGGGCATTCCTGGCTTCGGGCCGCCCATGTGGGGCATACCGGGTTTTGGCATTCCCCCCATGTTGGGCATCCCCGGCTTTGGCATCCCGCCCATATGCGGCATTCCCATCCCGGGTTTTGGCATTCCCATGCCAGGGTTCGGCATCCCGCCACCGCCTTTGCGTCCATTCGCCGTTAGCCCCATCCCCTTGGATGCACTGGCGTGGTTGCCCGCGCTCCACGAGTCGCTTGCAGCCGCTGTGCCGGCGCTAAAAAGCAACGCGGTCGCTGCAAGGCCTGTAAATAGGACGGTCTTCATGGTTAATCGCTCCCTAAGCATCACCAGCCGCTGTGTCTGCAGCGGGCAGTGGTTAAAGAGTTCTTAACATTTTTTGCGGCCCCAAGCCAATGTCACGATTGTAAATTACACTGCGGAACAACGCCTTGTTCCAAAATGAGGCAGTTTGGTCAAATCCGCGTCGAAAGCAGCTTTGCCAGTGCCTCGATGCCAGCTGCATCATCGGCGTCGAAACGCATCGGCGAAGGGCTGTCGAGGTCAATGACGGCGATAACTTTGCCGTCGAGCTTCACTGGAACCACCAGTTCGGAGGCGCTGTTCGCATCACAGGCAATATGGCCCGGAAACGCGTGGACATCGGCAACTAACTGAGTCTCGCCGCTCGCCGCCGCCGCCCCGCAAACGCCCTCGCCAAGCGCGATACGGATGCAGGCCGCTTTGCCCTGAAACGGCCCTAGGACAAGCTCGTCGCCCACTATCCGATAGAATCCGGTCCAGTTCACATCAGGCAGATATTCCCATATCAACGCTGCAACATTCGCCATATTGGCAACGCCGTCGGGTTCGCCATTGGTTAACGCGTCGGCGGACCTGACCAGTTCGCGGTAAAGTTCATGCTTGGGCGCGGCGGTGTCGATGGCAAATTCATACATGGCCCGCGCCTTATCAGTCGAAACTAACCTTGCCACGGTTTTTCTTGACCGTCGCACGGCCCTTTTTGGTATCGACACGGCGCGCTTTGGCGGCTTTGCTTGGTTTGGTAGCGATCCGCCGAACTTTGCGAATATGTGCACGGTCGATCAGTTCGACAACGCGCGCACGGGCGTCGGCGCGGTTCGCCTCGCGCGTCCTGTGGCTGCGCGCGGTGACGATGAGTTCACCGCCAATCGTCATCTTGCTGCCCGCCAGTATCTTCAACTGCCGGAAGGCATAAGGCGCGAGGCCCAGCGCAAAGACGTCGACGCGCAATTGGCAGGCGGTGGCGACCTTGTTGACATTCTGCCCGCCCGGCCCGGTAGAGGCCAGGAAGGTTTCTTCGAGCAAGTCTTCGGGCAGGTCGAACGGCATCTCCCCCCGAAACCACAATATGCCTTGGCAATCAACGGTGGCAATAAACGTAGCGTATGATATAGAGTTACATATTATAGGGTGGAACGATGGTTATTAGTCCGCAAAAATATGAACCGGTGAGTTTACAGCGCGGCCAATTCGGGTTGATTGCGTTCGTATCATTGTTTGCCGCATGGATACCAATCGCCGTTTCGATTGCACCCGCAACCCATGTGACCGAAGTCGATATTGGTCAGGCGGCGATGCAATCCGGCTCCGCCCCGCTGCTAGTTGAAATTCTCGCAACCTCGGCGATCAGGGTGAACCAGCGTGATATTGCGCTAATTGATTTGATGAAATTGTCGGATAAGATGGCGATGCGATCTCGCCATATCGTTTTAAAACCGCAACCCTGCGCGCCATATGACATCGTGCTCCAGGCGGTCGCGGTTCTTAAAAGATCTTCGGTGTCATTTGCATTTGCCGACCCTGACTATTCGACGAGCTTTGGCAAAAGTGATGCCGGGACCAGCCGCGAATCTCGACGATTTAACTTTGGAGCCGAATGCATCAACCGGTGAAGGCTGCCGTCGCTCGAAATAGGGTTGATTTTGGCACCGTTCGTCAGGCGCTGTCGACCATCACCAGTTCGGCGTCCTCTAGTGCTTCGATGTGTATCAACCCGCCGCCTTTGATCGCGATGCCGTCACGCGGCCGATATTCGGTGCCATTAATCCGGATTCGCCCGTTGGCCAGAACCAGATAGGCGTGGTTGCCTTCGGCCAATTCATATTCCGCGCTCGCCCCTGCCGCGACCGTCGCGCCCAGAACGCGGGCATTGGCGTTAATAGCCAAGGCACCGTCCTCGCCATAACCGCTGGCCAATACATTAAACGCACCTGACCAGTCGCTCTTGGGAAACTCCCGCTGGTCCCATGCAGGCGGCACGTTGCGATCGCGCGGCATCACCCAGATCTGGAACAAGCGGCACAGGCCGTCCTCCAGATTACATTCGCTATGCGTGACGCCGGTACCCGCCGACATTACCTGCACATCGCCCGCCTCGGTGCGGCCGACATTGCCCATGCTGTCCTTATGCGTAATCGAGCCTTCCCGGACATAAGTGATGATTTCCATATTGTCGTGCGCGTGCGGTGGAAAGCCAGACTGCGCGGCGATTTCGTCGTCGTTCCACACACGGATATTGCCCCAGCCCATGCGGTCGGGGTCGTAATAATCGGCAAAGCTGAAATGGAAGTTCGGTTTCAGCCAGCCATGATCACGCTTGCCAAGCGAAGCAAAAGGCCGTGCCTCGATATGGAGGCGGTTGGTGGTTTGGGTGTCGGTCATTGATACGTCCGCATCGGTGGGGAAGTGTGCCACCGGAATAGCGTATAAGTGGGGTTTGAAGGACGGGGGTGCAAGTGGCACCGATGCAACCCATAACCAAAAGCATACTTGACCATTGACCGAAAAAAATGCTTCCTTGTTGCCAGACAGTTACGACAACGAACCTTGGCAAGTGAGGAACTGGATATGACCCGATTTTCGACATTGTTACTCTGCGCTGCTGCGACCACTGCAGCAGCTCCGCTCTGGGCCGAAGACGGGAAAAACCGTGAAATCATAGTCACTGGACAATCGCTTTCGCAGACGAGCGATGCGCTGAAATCCTGTATCGCTAAGTCATGCCCGGCTGATGCCGATATCGCCGCAGCGCTCGCTCATGCAGAAAACCAGTTTGTCGCTGGCGACTACCGGGATGCAAAAACTACACTTAAAAAAGCAATTGGACGCAATCAAAAATTCCGCGCTGAATTCCCTGTCGAGGTATCTGGGCTGTATCGCGCGTCAAGCCGCGTGGCCGAGCATTTGGGCGAGGCTGATGAATACAGGCTCCGGCTTTTGGATATGCGCGATACCTTGCGCGCCAGTTTTCCGAGCGACAATGCGCAGGTATTATCGGCACAGCTGGAAGTAGCCGACAGTAGGGTGCGTCTGGGCTATCCGGACAATGCCTTAGCAATCTACGCTGATGTCGAAAAAGCCGCGTTGAAGGCGGGGCATAATCAGATTGCCACTTTCGCCAAACTCCGGTCGCTTTTGCTGATCTATGCCGTTGGCGAGGAATATGCCTCTAAATCGGATAAAACCCGTGCGCGCAAGGGACTTGCGGAGATGGTCGCGCAACCGCTGCCCGGCGCTGAAGACTACACGCTGGTCGCTGAAATAGCGTTGGCACGGCTTGACCGGAAAGAGGGGCGGGCGGACAGTACGCAAGCAATCATGAAAAGACTGATTGAGCGGGGCGCTGATCGACCGTTGTTGCTGTCAACGCAGCCAATTGCGATGCCGAAAAGTCCTTACGGCGAACGGACTACCACCGGGCAGCAGGCGCCGTTGAACATGGGCTATTCTCGGATAGATGGTGGATCGTTGCCGCCGCCCCAAAACATATTGTCACAAATCCCGCGCAATTTTGAGGATCGCTGGATGGACGTTGGATTTTGGGTGACCGCCGACGGCACCGTCAACGATGTCGAGGTGTTGCGCACTGAAGGTTCTGGAGATTGGACAAGGCTGGTTACCGATGCCATCCAGACCCGGCAATATGCACCGCTCCGCGACAAGAAGGGGGCGGCACATCCTGGCTTCTATCTGGTCGAGCGCTACACGTACACCGCACGCTATATGGAGGAGATCACCGGCTCACGGATTGCTCGCCGTTCGACACAACCGCGGATCGAGCGGATCGACCTGACTCCGGAGAATTTCGACCAGCCATTCTCGAGCAGCAAAAAGGCTGTCACCGATGGGGCGTAGCGGTAACCCGATTCAGTGGGGTCGTCGGCGATTTGTTTGGGCAACCTAAGGCAATTTGGTGGCTTTTGTAATGAAACACCGACTAGGGCCAAAAAAATTGCACCACGAGCCAAAGACTCCAAACCCGCAGAATTGAGTCATTTTTGGCCGCAACATCCCCTAGCGACTCGCCGGAATCCCGGCGTTAAGATGAAATTAACCTTTTAAGTTCATTTCCGATATGGTTAATGAAAACCAACGGCTGCATTGCAGGGGTGCATCACGGTCGTTGGGTAGTTGCAAAACTAAGAGGGGTTTGCCCAATGCGTGTGCTTTTGATTGAAGACGAACCTACCACTGCGAAGGCCATCGAGATGATGCTCGCGACCGAAGGGTTCAATGTCTACACCACCGATTTGGGCGAAGAAGGCCTCGATCTGGGTAAGCTATATGATTATGACATCATCTTGCTCGACCTGAATCTGCCCGACATGCACGGCTATGATGTGCTGAAGAAACTGCGCGTCGCGAAGGTGCAGACACCGGTGCTTATTCTCTCGGGCATTTCGGAAATGGATAGCAAGGTCCGCTCGTTTGGCTTTGGTGCCGACGATTATGTTACCAAGCCCTTCCACCGCGAAGAACTGGTTGCCCGCATCCATGCGGTTGTCCGCCGTTCCAAGGGTCACTCACAAAGCGTCATCCGCACCGGCAAGCTGGCGGTCAATCTCGATGCCAAGACCGTCGAAGTCGACGGCAGCCGCGTCCATTTGACCGGCAAGGAATATGCGATGCTAGAGCTGCTTTCGCTGCGTAAGGGCACCACGCTGACCAAGGAAATGTTCCTGAACCACCTCTATGGCGGCATGGACGAACCCGAACTCAAGATTATCGACGTTTTCATCTGCAAGCTGCGCAAGAAATTGTCGCTGGCGTGCATGGGTGAAAACTACATCGAAACCGTCTGGGGCCGCGGCTATGTGCTGCGCGATCTCGACGATATGGAGCAACCAATGGTTGCTTGAAGCAATTTCCTGATATCTCACCCGGGAGTCATTCGAAGGGCGCGGTCTAAGGAGGCCGCGCCCTTTGTTTGTCTACTGGCGGGGTGGGAGCCCGCCAAAGGTGATGATACTTTCGTCGCCCTCTACGTTGATCGCGGCAACGCCAACGAAATGGTCGTCGACGATTACCCCCTTTAACGTCATTTCTGCAGCGTCCGGACCGGGCACATCGACTTTATGCTGCCATTCGGGCTGGTCAGCTTTGCGCCAATAGACGCGGTATCCTGCTGCACCTTTTACCGGAGTCCATTTGACCTGCGTATCCGATGATACTGCACCGCCTAATGCCACTGAGACTGGCGCTGGCGGGGCGACCGACAGTGCGGTCGCGGTTGCGACGTTGAGCGCCGTCACCTTTGCCAAATAGTCGAAGTCCATCTTGTCGACCGTGTCTCCATATTCCAAACCACCTTCTGTTCGCAAATCCTGATGCTGGTGACGATAATTCTCTACGCCAACAGTGAAGCGGATGGCAGGAAGCCCAAGTTCCAGGGCCGGCAAATGGTCGCCTCCGCGCGAGAAGCGGTCGGGGCGACGGACGCCGAAAGCGTCCAAACCGATATTGCCGATTTCGCTCTCGGCCACCTTGTCGGCGTAGCGCATCAGCGCGCGACTGGGACCGTCATCTTCGCCGCCGCTGCCACGCCGCGCCATTTGTGCATCACGGTCCTCTGAAAAGCGGATGCCCTCGCTGAATACGCGCACGATATTGTCCACCTTGCGGCCATCGGTGCCTACGGTGCCGCCGACAATGTCATTGTTGAGCATCGCGCTGACTTTCCAGCCGCGCTCCTTGGCAGTTTCGGCAATAAGGCGTCCACCGAACAAGCCCTGTTCTTCACCGGACAGCAACGCAAAGACGATTGTCGCTTCGCCCTGTGGCTGCTTCGACATCAGCCGCGCTGCCTCGATCACCAGCGCGCTGCCCGAACCGTCGTCATTGGCACCCGGCGCATCCGTGGTAAAATCCATCACGTCGGAGACTCTGCTGTCGATATGGCCAGCGATGATGATAACATGGTCCCAGCCCATTTTGCCGGGCTTGATCGCCAGCACATCGACGATTTTGACGCCGTTCGGTACACGCGGGCCTGACATGTTGCGTTCTAGCATTTCGGTCGTCAGGCAGCCTTTGCACGCCTTTGAAATTTTCTCAAACTCGGATTTGGCCCATGTCCGCGCCGCGCCGATGCCGCGTTTCGGGTCGGTAGCGGATGACAAGGTATGGCGCGTTCCGAAGCTGACGAGCTTTTCGACATCGGCCTTCAGCCGTGCCGGGCTGGCGGTATCTTGAGCAGTTGCGGGGATGGCGGCGAGTGCAAGCAAGCTTGCGAACAGGGCGATTTTTCTCATACCCCAAGGGCTAAACCATCAGGTTTGCAAATACCAGCGTTCGCCGCCTTCCAGCGCCAATGCCGTCAATTTGTCCGAAGCATAAGCCCCGGTATCGATGCCAATCCGCGACCCGCGTTCTTCTACTTCTTCATAAATTGTATGGCCGTAGATAACGACCTTTTCGAGATCGCCGCGCTGGTCGACGAAATCCTCACGTATCCAGCGCAGATCGCTCGGCTTTTGTTCGGCAAGCGGAACGCCGGGCCTTATTCCGGCGTGAACAAAGGCGTAATCGCCGATAACGATCTGGTCTTCGAAACTGTCGATGAAGTCGAGATGCTCCTGCGGAACCAAGGTCGCCAGTCGCTCCGACAATTGCTCCATATCGAGCGTGATATATTCGGCGCGGGTAATTGGATAGGACAACACCGTCGCCTCGCCGCCGATGCGTAGGAAAAAGCGCGTGGTTTTCGGATCGTTCTTGCGGCAAGCGCGGACGAAGACCTCCTCGTGATTGCCCATCAGGAAACGCACGTTATGCCCCGATGCCTTGAGCGCAATTGCGGTATCGACGACGCCAGCGCTGTCCGGCCCACGGTCCATCAGGTCGCCCAAGAAGATAATTGAGGTGTCCGCCGCGCAGCGTGCCAGATTGTCGGCTTCGATTTGGCGAAGCAGCGCCTTGAGCAAATCGTTGCGACCATGAATATCGCCAATTGCGTAAATCCGAACACCATCGGGCACCCGCGCGGTATCGAGCGGGCGCTGGGCAGCGGCTTTTTTGAAGAGGCGACCTAACATGGCTTGCGGCATATAGGGGTGCGATCGCCGATAGGGAAGGACTACCGCACTGCCAGGTCCGCTTCGATCTTTTTCAGGAAGCTGCCCGTTGACCAGTCAAAGTCGGTCATCAGGATATCCGGTTCATAATGCACTCCGTTGCCGCGCGGTCGGCCCACATACATTTTCATTGGAATGATCGCGCTCGCCATTCCCGATGGCAGCGCGGGGTTGCGGACTTCCATATAGGTCGAATCGGCGCTCGACGGTGCGCCGATCAGCCGGACGTTTGGAAACAGCTTGAAAGTATCGATGGCGTCGAGGCAGGCGCTGGCGCATTGGCCCGGAACAACGACATAGACCGGCGTCTTCAGTTCGTCCGGATCAGCCGCGCCGTCTGCTTCGGCGTCCTCAGGCACGTCGGGTTCAACCAGATATTTATCGCCCTTGGCAATGGCATTTTCGAACAGCGGAATGAACATTTTTACCAGACCCGCGGTCGGCATATCGCCTTGTGTTTCGAGCAACGTCACGAACTGCTTAACCTCACCCAGATTGCCCTCCGTTGGCCGCCACCAGGTCTGGGTCTTGGCAAAATATGCTTTGCGCGCTTCGGTCACACGCTCCTTACCCCAAAGACGCTCGGCAAGCATCTTGCTCCAGTTCGAGGACCCGCCTTCATTATACCGCAGATCAAGCACAATCGCGCGCGACGTTCGCAATCTCGGCAGCGCCTCGTCGACGTCTGCATATAGCTTTTTGTAGGCGGCAACACCTTCATCATCAGGCTGAAAATCGGGCATGGCGATCCACTGGATACCCGGCGCTCGCTCTGCCATGCCGATAGGCAACAAATCGCCGTTGATCGATCCGTTGCGCCAGACGCCATAATATTCAGGAATCGGAGTCCATCTCAGCGTGCGTTTCTCGCTTTGGCTGCCCTGTTTGAACACGCAGTTTTTTGGCAGGGTCACAAAGGGATTGCCGTCATCAATCAACGCCAGGCGCGCACTCGACCAATACTCACCGGGCACCGCAACTCCTGTCCGAAAACGGAAGACGTTACGCTTTACCAGGTTGGCGATGGGCATACCGTCACATGAAAGGATATGAGCCCCGGCAACCGGACCACCTTCAACCGATTTATACACATACATTGAATTGCCTCGCCATGCCGCGACAAAGCCCGGCCAGCGGATTGCCGGACGATATTTTTCAGGCAACGCCGTGTAGGCACCGGCATGGCCATCGTTCAATACGGCGCGAAACCGGTCAAGGCTCGCTTCAAACCCAGCTGGGCTATCCGTCTTTTTGGCAAGCTTAAGCCCCTCGCGCCGTGCCTTGTCCAAAAGTTTGGCAAACCCTGGATTGGCGGGATCGTACATGCCGGCATGGTTTTCGCGCGTTTCCTTGTGAGCGGCCTCGACATCGGCGATGGCGAGTGCTGACCAGTTCGGAGGCGCGTCGTCAGCATGGGCCGTAGCGGCGGTTAACGCGAACAACACTAACAATGATTTCAATTTCATGTCCCCGTAACGTCCTTGCTGTTCTAAAAAAGGATAATTATCCTTCAATTGCAAAAGTGAGCCCAGCATTCGCCTGCAACCGCTCGACCAGCACTTCGCCTAAGGCAGCACCCGGCGTCGTGACGCCGCCCGGGCCGTCAACTTCGCACAAGGCAATCGCGGTTTCTGCGATCATCTTTGAAGTCGATCCATAGCCGGGGTCTTTATCGCCTTTGACGCTTAGCATCGCCCGGTTACCGTCGGGATATTCCGCGATGAACAACACATCGTAGAATCCGGTTTCGCGTTCCTCTTTCGTCGGCCCCTCGCCGGGCTTGGGATCATCATCGCCGCCCATTATCGGAGTGCTGGCGACATGTTTGGCGATTGCCTCGCCCTGTTCACCTGGGCCGGTCAGCATCATCTCGTCGTAGACGAAATCCGCGCCATATTGCTGGCCGAGTAAAAAGTTGGTCCGATGGACATTTTTGGTGTTGATCGGCGCCATGACGAAATTGGTAG
>JANLRW010000128.1:0-8905 GCA_031361925.1 Sphingomonadales bacterium | reverse complement strand
CGCCCTACACCCATCCATCCATTGCCACACCGGCGGAGATCGCGCTTCTGACGCGGCCCGACGGCGGGCAATTCATCATCGTGCCTGGATCATATGGCGGTACGATAACACTTTTTGACCCTGCTCCGGTGAGGATAGATATCCCACTTGATCGGCCCGGCGGGGCGTTAACGCTGAGCAAGGTAACTTCCACATCTACGGCAATGCCGGGTGATGTTGTGCAGTACCGTGTCTTAGTGACCAACCCCGACAGGCTCCGCAATTCAGGCCCGATAACGGTGACTGACAAACTGCCAAGCGCAATGCGCTTGCGCGCCAATAGCGTTCGTTATCAGGGTGTTATTGTAACGCCAACAGTGTTGAGCGATGGTGCCAGCTTTACCGTTGCCCTGCCACCGCTGGCGGGTGGCGCGTCTGGATTGCTGACCTATCTGGCCGAAGTCCGGCAGGACGCACGGCCCGGCGACGCGGTCAATCTGGCATCGGCCGCCGATAACCGCGGGGCAGTCAGCGACACCGCAGATGCCGCAGTCCGCATCACTCGCGACGGGATTAGCGAGCGTTTTACTCTGATCGGTCGCGTGACCGACGGCGGTTGCACGCTCGATCCGCGCAAATCCAAGGGAATTCAGGGCGTTCGGGTGATGCTGCAAGACGGCACATATACCGTTACTGATGAGGATGGTCGTTACCATTTCGAGGGGCTGATCCCGGGTATTCACGTTGTCCAGATCGATCCCGAGAGCTTTCCGCTCGACCAGAAACCGATTGATTGTGCGCAGAACACGCGCAGCGCTGGCAGCGCAATCTCCCGCTTTGTCGAGGGACGCGGTGGTAGCCTGAAACGCGCAGATTTTCGTGCCGTCCAGACAGCGCCGCGCACCGATTTGCGTAAAACCGTGGTGGCATTGCCCCCCGTTTTATCCGATCCTGCAGCCGCTGGCGCTGAACGCGACTGGTTAGACGGGCAAACACCTGGCACCGGGTTCCTGTTTCCCGAAACCGACTATAACCCCCGGGTGAAAGCTATTCGGGTCGCGATCAAGCATCGTCCCAATCAGGTCATCGAGCTGCTGGTCAATGGCACTGCCGCTGACCCGCTGGCATATGACGGAGCCAAGACCAGCGCAGATGGAAACATCCGCGTAGCGATATGGCGCGGCGTCGGGATCGAGGACGGCAGCAACCGCCTAACCGCCAACATCAAGGACGCGAGCGGCACAATCATCGAGACTATCGAGCAAAGCGTCTATTTCGCGCACGCGCCGATGAAGGCCCAGTTCATTAAGGACCAGTCGATCCTTGTTGCCGACGGCATCACACGGCCGCGGATCGCGGTGCGTCTGACTGACCGGTCTGGCAAACCTATCCAGCATGGCTCTGTAGGCGATTTCAGCGTCACTGCGCCCTATGCCCCTGCCGTCGAGGTCGATGCCCAGCAGGCAAGCCAGTTGTCGGGCCTCGAGCGTGCACGACCTGTATGGAGGGTACAGGGTGATAACGGCATCGCCTATATCGAACTTGAACCAACCACCGCGTCTGGCACCGTTGCTATTAGCTTCAATTTCCAGGACGGCGAAGTGAAACGCGCCCAGCGCGTCGAAACCTGGCTTGACCCGGGCAATCGCCCGTGGACAGTCGTCGGCTTTGCCGCAGGCACCATCGGTTTCAACAAGCTCGAGGAAGGACTTGAGACTTTCGTCGACGACAAGGATCAGCTCAACCTCGACGGTCGCATTGCGCTTTATGCCAAGGGTCGTGTGACCGGCAAATGGCTGATGACGATGTCCTATGACAGCGACAAGAAGGAAGACGAAACCCGCTTTACCGGCGTTATCGACCCGCGTCGTTATTACACGATTTATGCCGACCGTTCCGAGCAGCGCTATGACGCGGCGTCGGTCCGCAGGCTTTACCTGAAGCTCGAACGCCCGCAATTTTATGCGCTGTTTGGCGATTACCAAACCGGAATCGACGAGCCAATTCTGGCCCGTTACCAGCGCTCGTTTAACGGCGTGAAAGCCGAGTATCGCAATGACGAGGTTCAAGCGACGGCGTTCGGTTCGGACACGCCCTATCGCTACCGCCGCGAGGAAATCCAAGGCAACGGCCTAAGTGGACCCTATGCGCTGGCGGCGCGCGATATCTTCGCCAACAGCGAACGTATCACACTGGAAACGCGTGATCGTCTCCGTTCGGACCGGATCGTGGAGAGCAAGTCGCTGATCCGTAATATCGACTATGATATCGACTATCTTGCGGGGACGCTGCGTTTCCGTGAGCCAATCCTGTCACGTTCAAGTGGTCTTGATCCGCAGTTCATCATCGCCGAATATGAAGTGGACGGTATTGGCCAGCGCGTTGCCAACGCCGGTGGCCGCGTGCGCTGGACCAGCCCTGACGCAAAGCTTCAGATTGGCGCGACTGCGATCCACGATGAGACCGACCAGAGTAAGACCGATCTCTTGGGCGCTGATATCATTTTCCGTCCGGGCACCGGCACCGAAATCCGTGCCGAGTTCGCCGGGTCAACTGGTGAGGCCAAGGCGGCAAGCGCTGCAACGGGCCGAGGCGGCGCCACCGCTTGGTTGGTCGAGGCCGAGCATCATGACGAAAAGTTCGACGTCCTTGCCTATGTTCGCGAACAACAAGCTGGCTTTGGCGTCGGTCAGACCAACGCATCCGAAATCGGCACACGCAAATTCGGTGTCGATGGCCGCTACCGGGTTAACGACAAGCTGTCGGTATCGGCGCTTGGCTATCAGGAAGAGTTTTTGGGTAATGACACGCGCCGCCGTGTGGCATCTGCCGAAGTTGAGTACCGCGATGGTGGCACCACCGTTCGGGCCGGGCTTACACACGCCAGTGATAAGCTTGCCGACGGAACGACCAACACGTCGACACTTGCCAAGCTGGCAGGTTCGCAAAGGTTGTTGAACGATAAGCTAGAGCTTTCGGCGCAGACCGAGTTCGCAATTAACGACCAAGATGCAAGCATCGACTTCCCTGCCCGGCACAGCATCGGTGCGCGTTACCAGATCAAGTCCGACATCGCCATCGTCGGCTCGTACGAAATTGCCAAAGGCGAAAATATTGACGCGCGGACGGCACGCATCGGTTTCGACATCGCCCCTTGGGCCGGTGGCCGGATCACTGCGAGCGGCAACCAGCAGGAAATCACCGAATACGGCCCGCGCACCTTTGCGGCTTACGGCCTTGCACAGTCGTTCAAGATTAGCGACAAATGGTCGGTAGACTTCACGCTGGACGGCAACAAGACGCTTGGCGGCGTGACCAGGGCCGATGTGATCAATCCGTTGCAGCCTGTGGCATCTGGAGGCTTTCTGGGCAGCGATGGCACACTGACCGAAGACTTTACCGCAGTCACCACTGGTGCAACTTATCGTGGTGAGCACTGGAGCTGGACCGGCCGTGCCGAATATCGCGATGGCGAAACAACCGACCGTTACGGCATCACCACCGCCATCCTGCGGCAAATCGGCGAAGGCCGTGCGGTTGGCGGTGCATTCAATTGGTTCCGCGCTAAGGACCAACTGGGTTCCAGCACCACGACCTCGCAGGCGGAGATCAGCTGGGCACACCGCCCGGCCGACAGCCAATGGTCATTCCTCAACAAATCAGAGTTCCGCTATGATGCGGTGCGGGGTGCGGTCGCCGGCTTGCCGGGTCCGATCGGGGGCGCCCCGCTAACTATCAACGGCGACGCCAAATCGCGGCGCGTCGTTAACAGCCTGTCGGTCAATTACACGCCGATTGACCACGATGACGGGCTGTTCATCGAGCGCGGCGAATATGCGTTTTTCTGGGGCACGCGCTATGTCTTCGACAAATTCGGACAGGATGATGTCAAAGGTTGGAGCAACATAATCGGCGCTGACATGAAATTCGACCTTAGCGATGTTGCCGACATCGGCGCGGCAGGAACTGTGCGGATCGGTGCCAACGGCAAGAACATCGCATATTCGGGCGGCCCGGTTCTCACCGTTACGCCATTCAAGAACACCAATATTTCATTGGGTTATAACATCGTCGGGTTCGAAGACCGCGACTTCGAGGACAGCCGCTACACGCGCTCGGGGCCGTTCATCACTCTGAAGCTGAAATTTGACCAAGAAAGCCTCGCCGGCTTCAAATTCTAGTCGGCGAATAGCAGAACCGGCGTCTCGATCAGTTTTTTCAGCGCCTGCACATAGCTCGCTGCATCCCAGCCATCGACCACGCGGTGATCGCAACTGATCGACAGATTCATCAGTTTGCGCGCCTCGATGGAATCGCCGACAAACATCGGACGCTCGACTATCTTGTTAGGGCCGATTATCGCCACCTCAGGGCGGTTTATGACCGGAGTGGTAGCAATACCACCCAAAGGCCCCAAAGACGTCACAGTGAGCGTTGAGCCGGACAATTCATCGCTTTTCGCGGTGCCATTTCGCGCAGCACCCGCCAAGCGACTTATTTCCATCGCCAATTGCCAGATATTGCGGTCTTGGGCGTCTCGGATGACAGGCACCATTAGCCCCGCATCGGTCTGTGTAGCCATACCCAGATGAACAGAACCATGCCGCGTCACGACTCCCGCTTCGTCGTCAAAACGCGCATTTATCATCGGAAATTGCGGGACAGTTTTGCAGATGGCGACAATCAGCATGGGCAAAAGCGTCAATTTCGGCTTTGCGCCCCGGTTGTCATTCAGGTCTGCGCGCATCGCCTCGATGGCAGTGACGTCGATCTCCTCGACGTAGGTGAAATGCGGAATGTGGCGCTTAGATGCGGCCATATTATCAGCAATCCGGCGGCGCATCCCAATGACCTTGATGGTCTCATCGTTGCGTTTGGCTGCGCTCGCACGACCGTAACCCTGCGCTGACCCATAACTCAAAAACGCGTCAAGATCGGCATGGCGCACATGCCCACCTGCCGATCTGACGTCAGTCAAATCGACCCCCAGATCCTTAGCTCGGGCACGCACCGCCGGCGATGCAGTCACGGCAGCGTGCTGCTCAACCTCTTGCTTTTCCGATGTTTTTAGTGATTTGACGTCAGTGGACATCGATACGACTTCGGGTTCGGGAGATTGGGGAGTCTGATCCTCGACCACCGCGATTTTTCGGGGTTCGGGTTTAGTTGCGGGAACATCATGACTGACGTCAATGACGTCACTCGCGGTTTCAATTTCGACCAACATCGAACCGATAGCGATCACGTCGCCAGCGTCGCCCGCTACCTTGGTCACGACGCCCGACACGGGGCTTTCCATTTCGACTGTGGCCTTATCGGTCATCATGTCGGCGATGGGTTGGTCTTCGGAAATTAGATCGCCAACCTTGACATGCCATGCAACGATTTCTGCTTCGGCAATTCCTTCGCCGATGTCGGGCAGGTTGAAAGTGAACGTAGCCATAAGGTCAGTCCTTCATGATCTTGTCGAACGCGCGGGCGATGCGGATCGGACCTGGGAAATAAGCCCATTCGAGGCTATGCGGATAGGGTGTATCAAAACCGGTCACGCGCACGACTGGAGCCTCCAAATGGTAGAAACAGCGTTCCTGCACCAATGCCGCGAGTTCAGCTCCGAAACCGCTGGTCCGCGTCGCTTCGTGCACAACAAGGCAACGACCGGTTTTTTTTACTGAAGCTTCAATTGCTTCCACGTCTAGCGGCAACAAACAACGCAAGTCGATAATTTCTGCGTCGATGCCAAGATCGTCCACCACTGCCTTCACGACATGCACCATCGTGCCGTAACATAGGACAGTAACCGCCTGCCCTTGGCGGATAGTCGAGGCCTTGCCCAGATCGATCCGGTAATGCCCTTCAGGAACAGCACTCCCTTCATGCTTCGACCATGGCTCGACCGGCCGGTCATAATAGCCGCTAAACGGCCCGTTGTAGATACGCTTGGGTTCAAAGAAGATAACCGGGTCATTATCCTCGATAGCCGCAATAAGCAGGCCTTTGGCGTCGTACGGGGTCGCCGGAATAACCGTCTTAATACCACATATATGCGTGAATAAGCTCTCGGGGCTTTGGCTGTGCGTTTGCCCGCCAAAGATACCACCACCAAACGGCGAGCGCACTGTCATCGGGCAGATAAAGTCACCTGCCGACCGGTACCGCATCCGCGCGGCTTCGCTCACCAACTGGTCAAGACCGGGATAGATATAATCGGCAAACTGGATTTCGGGCACAGGACGCAACCCATAAGCTGCCATGCCGACGCCGACACCGATAATGCCGCATTCGGTAATCGGCGTATCGAACACCCGCGTCTTGCCGTGTTTTTTCTGCAAGCCCGCGGTCGCACGGAATACGCCGCCGAAATAGCCGACATCCTCGCCGAGAACGACAACACCGGAGTCGCGCGTCAGCATGACATCCATCGCGCTGTTGATCGCCTCGATCATGTTCATGGTTTTGGTCGCAACCTCGGTCATTATTGCGCCTTCCATTCGGAGCCGAACTTGTCGCGCTGCTCCTCAAGCACCTGTTCGCATTGCTCTTTCAAATGCCACGGCATTTCTTCGAACACGTCTTCGAACATCGTTTCGAACGAGTGATGAAGCCCGTGACCAAGAATGCCATTTTTCTCGGCTTCCTTCTGAATGGCCTTGACTTCATCCGACAATTCTATGGCGAGCGCGTCGTGGCGCTGATCATCCCATTCGCCAAGCGCGACAAGATGCGCCTTCAGCCGGTCAACCGGATCACCCAGCGGCCATTCGGCATATTCTTCGGCGGGGCGGTATGCGTTCGGATCATCTGAGGTGGAATGTCCTTCACCGCGATAGGTGAAATACTCGATCAGCGTCGGTCCGTTATTCGTCCGCGCTCGGTTTGCTGCCCATTCCATCGCCGCATAAACCGCCAGCACGTCGTTGCCATCGACGCGCAATCCAGCGATGCCATAACCAATGGCGCGCGCGGCAAACGTCGTGCGCTCGCTTCCAGCAAAGCCCGAAAATGAGGAGATCGCCCACTGGTTATTAACGACCTGAAATATCACCGGTGCGTTGTAGACCGCGGCAAAGGTCAGCGCGCTATGGAAGTCACCCTCGGCCGTTGAGCCATCACCGCACCACACCGCCGATATCCTTGTGTCACCCTTAGAAGCCGAAGCCATCGCCCAACCAACCGCTTGCGGATATTGCGTCGTGAGGTTGCCCGAAACGCTGAAGAACCCGTAATCCTTTGCCGAATACATGATCGGTAACTGGCGCCCTTTAAGCTTATCCCCGCGGTTTGAGTAAATCTGGTTCATCATCTCGATGAGCGGATAATCGCGGGTAATGAGAATGCCCTGCTGGCGGTAGCTGGGGAAACACATATCGTCGTGATGAAGTGCCATCGTTGTTGCAACCGAGGTCGCTTCCTCGCCAAATGACTTCATGTAAAAGCTGGTCTTGCCTTGCCTTTGGGCACGAAACATCCGGTCGTCGAATGCACGCAGGGTCAACATCTTGCGCAGCATCAACCGCAGCCGGTCAGCATCGAGACCAGGATTCCAGCTGCCTTTGGCCCGATTGTCGTCGTCCAATACGCGAACCAACCCATAAGCCAGCGGATGGATATCTGCAGGCTTCACCGCCTCGTCGGGACGTGGCAGAACGTCGACTTGGGGAACCACAATGTCGCTGAAATCGGCCTTGTCACCAGGACGGAATTTGGGCTCTGGAACGTGTAGCTGCAAAGGCGCAAGATTGTCCTTGGGGCGCTGCGCCATGTTGCTCTCCTCGCTCCGCGTGAGCCACAAGCGACTCACGAACTTTATTGTCAGCGATTGTTATATTATTTCAACACTTGCTTTAGGTCAATAGTGTTGACCTATCTCATCTGTTAGACCGCAACAGGCGCAGAAATATGGGCTTGCGGAGCATAATCCAACACCTCAAAATCTTCGATAGCAAAGTCAAAAATGCTACCCGGTATGCGAAGCAGCTTCAACTTGGGTGCTCCGAAAGGCGTTCGCGCCAGTTGCGCTTCGACAAGGTCAGCGTGGTTCAAATAAAGATGAACATCGCCGCCCTGCCAAATGAGCTCCCCGGCCCTATATCCACAAACTGCCGCCAACATTCGGGTCAGCAAAGCTGCTGAAAAAACGTTGAAGGCAAAGCCCAAGCCCAGATCGCACGACCGCTGAGACAGGATGCAGCTCAATACCCCTTCGGCTACATGAAACTGATAAGTCTTATGGCACGGCGGCAACGCCATTTGTCCAAGCTCCGCAACATTCCAGCCCTCGATTATATGCCGCCGAGATCCCGGATTATTCTTCAAGCTTTCGACCAACAAACTCACTTGGTCGATGCCTTTGTCTGCCCGCTGATAAAGCCCCTCGCCCACCGGCAAATAACGCGGCCAGTTGACCCACTGCGCACCGTAAACTGGGCCCAAATCACCCCATTTTTCTGCAAATTCCGCGCTTTCGACAATCCGCGCTTCAAAATCATCCTGCGTAACGTTGTCGCCGGTTTCACGCCGGTAGCGCGCAAGCGGCCAGTCGGTCCATATCCGCACCTTTTGCTGCAACAACGGCCGAATGTTGGTCTCGCCGGTCAAAAACCACAGCATCTCGCGCGCAGCTGTCTTCCAAAACACGCGCTTTGTGGTTAACAGTGGAATGGCATCATCGGCGAGCGAGAAGCGCATAGTTGCGCCGAACAAGGCCTTGGTTCCAACCTCTGTACGGTCGCGTTGGACCGTTCCGTCTGTCCATATCCGGCGCATCAATGCAAGATATTGTTGTTCATAATGCGGTTCGCTCGGCATACACTAGTGCTAGAACGGAAAGACAATTCTGGCAACTGCGATGGCTAAGCGAGATCAGGGTTGAATGGGCCGAAACGGCCTAATATAGTGGCATTGGCTTAGTTGGACGTTGCTAAAG
>JANLRW010000073.1:0-5856 GCA_031361925.1 Sphingomonadales bacterium | reverse complement strand
GCGCATCGTCGATACCACCATAGCGGTCAACCAGTCCGATTTGTCGCGCGGTGCCGCCCGCCCAGACGCGACCCTTGCGCAATCGCATCGACCTGCTCGGGTGTCTTTTTACGCGCCGCCGCTACCCGCGTCAGGAAATCGCGGTAGCCGTTCTCGATTGCGCTCTGGGCGACGCGGTCGAATTCAGGGCTGAACCCACCAAGCACGTCGGGTTCGCCCGATAATGGCGTTGTCTTCACGCCATCGGCATTGACCCCGATTTTGGCGAGCCCCGCCTCTGCGCTGGGGATCACCCCGAAAATGCCGATTGAGCCGGTGATCGTCGAAGGCTCGGCAAAGATCATATCGGCAGGCAATGAGACCCAATATCCGCCGCTCGCCGCCAGATTGGCCATCGAGACAACCACCGGAATTTTCTTGAGCTTGGCCGATGCAATGGCCAACCGGATTTTTTCCGACGCCAGCACCGAACCGCCAGGGGAATCAACGCGGACGACCAGTGCTTTCAAATCCTGCTTGTCGAGCGCATCATAGATCAGACCGCTGACGGTATCGCCCGCCGCCGTCCCGGGTCCGGCTTCTCCATCGGTAATGGTACCCGCGATCGTGACCACGCCAATCGCCTCACCGGCGCTTGGCAGGCTTTGGCTGGCGAGCAATGCATCCATCGGGGTTGCGGCAAAATTGCCAGTTTTCTTGTCCGGATCGGCACCATATTTGGACGCGATAAACTTCCCGAACGCGATCTTGTCACCAAGCTTGTCGACCATGCCGGTCGAAACCGCAAGCGCGGCCATGTCGCCTTTGACGCCCTCGACGCTGCCCGCAGGGTCGCTCAATAGCTTTTCAAACTGCGCCTGTGGCCGGGCTTTTGCGACATCGGCCTTCCACTGCCCCCAGATCTCATCATAGACCGCTTTCAGCGCAGTCTTCGCCTCGGGCGACTGGTCGGATCGCATATAAGGCTCGACCGCGCTCTTGTAAGTGCCAACGCGGTAAATATTGGCCTTCACCCCCAACCGGTCGAGCAGTCCTTTATAATAAGGCCGCGAGCCGCCGGGCCCGGTCAATATCGCACCGCCCAGCGGGTCCATCCAGATTTGCGAGGCATGCGCCGCCAATTGATAGCTGTCGTCGGTATAGGCTGTGGCAAAGGTATAGACTGGCTTACCCGCCTTCTTCACCTTGTCCAGACGGTCGCCAATTGCCGACAAGCTCACTTGCCCGCCGCCCATGAAGCTGTCCATGTCTAACACTACGGCTTTCACCCGTTTGTCGGTGATCGCCAGCTCCAGCGCGCGGACAATATCGCGCTGGCGGATTTCGCCAACCGGTGCGGCAGCAGACGTCAACGCAGCAATCGGGTCAACCTCTGCCGGTTGTTCGGATATCACGCCGTCAAGCGTTAACAACAATGCGCCGTCACGCACTATGCCGGGGTTTGGCCCTGAGCTTAGCAAGGCATAGAGCAAGCCAAAGAACAGCAGCAGTAAGAGCAGCACAAGGCCGTCTTTGATTGCCACGATGACCTTCCAGCTGGCACGCGCAAAACCCATTATTCGGCCCCTTATGTTGAATTTGAGATGTAGGGTGTCGGCGGATAAATTCCAGCCCTGTTTCGACCAATATACTAGGCCCATCAACGCCGCATTGTCCGCGCACTAACTCAGCCCTGCTGATACCGCCCTGTCTAATTCTAAAGACCGACACCTCGACTTTTGACAGTTTTGACGCGAAATCGGGTTTTTATCTATGGTAGCATCCCCAAAACGGCGTCGGCGGTGACGTGCGCATCGACATGTGGAGACAGATCAGCCATTGGCATAATTAGAACATAAAGAGAACATAATGTCAAGAAAAAAACGACATTGCACGCGGGCTAGAGCCAAGCGTAGCCGGAGTGGTCAGGAGCAACATGATCATTACAGATCTGGTGACGCGGTGGTTCTGGATGGTGACGGGGCATTTAAAACAAGTGCTCATTGGTGTGGCAACGCCGAAATCGTCTTGGATTTCTTGCGCGCTAGTCCA
Source organism: Sphingomonadales bacterium (assembly GCA_031361925.1). Taxonomy (GTDB): domain Bacteria; phylum Pseudomonadota; class Alphaproteobacteria; order Sphingomonadales; family Sphingomonadaceae; genus Sphingorhabdus_B. Next base: position 3,825 of record JANLRW010000073.1, on the reverse strand, counting down.
GCTCCCATTATGCCATCACTGCGCCATTCGGGGTTGCCCGGCCATTGATGCGGATATCATTGTCCGCCAGCCAGCGGTTGACGCGGCCCGACACCTCGTGCGCCACTGCGGCATCCACCGGCACCACACGATTGGCTACAAACAACGCGTCGATCGTGTTGAGCAAATCAACTGCGCTGATGTCGGACTGCGCGCCAATGTCCGACAGCTGCATCGGTCCATTTCCCAATGTCGACAAAATTGCGCGGGCCGCTGCATTGTCGAAATTCATTTCGCCCGACAGCGTAGGGCTAGTCATCGCCATATCGGCTTCGACGCCAAGAGATAGCGCCCAGCGGCTGCCCATGCGATAGGCTGATTGCTCGTCCCCGTCAAAACCAAGCGCCGGCATCTTGAGATAGACATCGCGGCGGAACCAGCACTCGGTCAGCAAATCGGCGGCGATTTCTCGCGCGGCGACGCTATTGAAATCGGCCAAGGCCGCGCGCCAATCGTGCGTGTAGCAAAAATCATCGCGCAACCGCTGATTGCCGGCTTGCCCGACATAGGCCAGCCCGCGATCGCCCATCGCAGTGATGACATCGCCGGACCAGCACGGCTGCCAATGCGCGTTGAGATATTCATGCGCAAAATAGTTTTCGGCGATCCCTTCGCGCAACTCGTCAAGCCAGTCCCAGATGCCATCCTGCACTGCGCCAGTGCGGCGCGCATGGTCAACCGCTGCGGTAAATCTCTGGGTGGAATTGCCCTGCTTTTCCAATGCGATGGCACGCACCAGCGCCTGCATCGGGGCGATCGCATTCCATCCGGGATAAGCGTTGTATCCCACACAAAAAGCGCCACAGGGTTTGAGCCAATCGCGGGCTAGATCGAGCATTGCGGCGCGGTTATCTGCGCTGACCCATGCCAATACGCCTTGCGCGGTGACATAATCGGCGGACGCATCGGCGCGGTGCACGATGTCGGCAAATCCGCCACAGATCAGCTCGATATTATCGAGACCAATGCCGTCGATCACGGCCTGTCCGCGGGCGATATGGTCGGGAATGGCATCGACGCCAATAAAACGGCCCTGTGGATGCGATGCCGCAGCGAGGGTCAGGCCAATCGCGTCGCCACAGCCCAGATCGACTAATGTGAATGCATCACCCTCGGCGCGTGGGGGGACAATCCCGCGCATCGCCAGCACAGCGTCAATCCACGGCGCCTGAAACGATTGGTGAAACTTGCTAGGATATGCCGTATCTGCGACATAGCCGTCGATCTGCGCAAATTCCGACATAGATCTAAGCGTGCTAAGCTGTCGTCGCTTATTTTATGTGACAGTCAATTGCCGCATTTGTGGTTGATTTGCCGCGCTGGGCCGAATCTATTTTCATATATCCATCTTCGGATTTAATTTCGCTTTTGGCCGTGCTGTGAGTTTTCATTTGATATTCATCGCCGTCTTTATGTTTATGGGCGGATTTGGCGGTTGAACCCTCGATTTTGATCTTATACTTTTCTTGCTGCATTTTCATATCCATGGGTGCAGCGTCGGTTATCTTGATTTTGTCGTTTTGCGCCGATGCGGGGCATTCGCCCTCGGTTACGGCAACGGCCCCTGCTGGCGTGGGTTTTTCCGGTGCGGCGGCGGTCGTGCCGCTGATCGCAACCAAAGTAAGCCCAGTCCCGATAATCAAATGGCGCATGACAGTATCCCCTCAAGCATTTTTCTGCATCAAGGGTAACACCGCGTCCCTAAACTAGATACACAAATTATCGGCCAGTTTATTTTACGTCAAGCTATGGCATTCCGGGGCGAGCTTAATAATTACAGTCGTTTCGGAAACCATTCTGACACCGATGGCTCGAATTTTTCGTTCGGGCAAACGCCAAAGATGCCCTATTTAGTATAGTCTTCCCGAATGAGTAGTGCCCCCGATTAGGGGGTGCGAAAAAGGGCCGCCGGTTTTGCACCAGCGGCCCTTAAACATGGGTCAGCGGTCGGATGTGCCGCTGCCGGAAGTTGCGTTCATGCCGATGTCGGCATTACTGACCGATGTGGGTCAGTAGCCGATCTCCCGAACGGAATTGCCCGACCTCTTAACTGAACCATGAGACATCGGATCACCTCCTTTCGATAAATGGAAATTGCTTGCTTCAAACATTTCATTGCCCTCCGCGAATCGGAAAGTGAATCAAAAAGGCCCGCGAAACAAGGCTTGTAATAAAATTTTTTTACCCCCAATATTGGGGTTCTGCGCTGATTGGCATCAACGCCCGCTTCAACCGCGACAATCTTCCACGACACGACCGATTTCTGCCCATGACGGGATGGCGAGAGGCATTTGCCTGCTCACCTCGATCGCGATCCGACCACGGCTGAAGATCATCGCGTCGAGAATTGGATCGCGCGGCATGATTTCAGTGGCGACATAAGGCAGTGCGCCGCCCGCTTGCGAACCGGCAAATTCCTTCAATGTCGAACTCGACCGAATGACAATGCTGCCAGCACCCGAGCCAGCACGCGCCAGATATATCCGCTGCCTTGCGCGGTCGCAGCGCAGCGTCAACACCGCATCGGCATTGGGCTGACCAAACAGCGCAATCGAGCCGCGTTCATCCTGCCGGTACACCCAGTTGCCTGCGGCCAGCGGCCAATCGGTCCAGTCGCCGGTCGGGCGCGCTGGCGGCGGGGCGGCTACAACCGCAGGCTTTGACGGCGGCGCCTGTGGTGCAGGCGGCGGAGGCGGGGCGGAGCAGGCGGCGAGGCCAATGAGGACGAAGACAGAAATGCGCATAGGCATCCTTATGGCCAAATCATAAGCCATAGGCTAGCCGCTGTGGGTATGGCTTCGAACAAAATCCGTATTGACCAATTGCTCGTTGAGCGCGGCCTCGCCGAAAGCCGGACTCGGGCTCAGGCGCTGGTGATGGCGGGGCATGTAATATTGGGTGACGCAAAGGCGCTAAAGCCCGGCCAGCAGGTTGCGGCAGACGCCGAGGTCGCGGTCAAAGGCAGCGACCATCCCTGGGTATCGCGCGGCGGAATCAAGCTGGCCCACGCGCTGGCCAAGTTTGATATCAATGTCAGCGGCATGGTGGCGATGGATGTCGGGTCATCGACTGGCGGCTTTACCGATGTGTTGCTGACGGGCGGCGCACAAAAGGTCTACGCGGTCGACAGCGGCACCAACCAGCTGGCGTGGAATCTGCGGCAGGACCCGCGCGTCATTGTCCATGAACAGACTAGCGCGCGGATATTGACGAGCGCGCATATTCCCGAGAGCATCGACATCATCGTCTGCGATGCCAGTTTCATCGGGCTAGCCAAGGTGCTCGAACGGCCGCTCTCGTTTGCTAAACCGCATGCGCAGCTGGTCGCGTTGATCAAACCGCAGTTCGAGGCGGGCCGCGACGAGGTCGGCAAGGGCGGCGTGGTCCGGAACGAAGCGGTGCACAAACGCGTTTGTGACGAAGTGCAGATGTGGTTGGTCGAAAAAGGTTGGACGGTCCAAGGCCTGACCACCAGCCCGATCACCGGACCGCAGGGCAATGTCGAATTTCTGGTTTGGGCAAAGAACGCCAACTGACCGTCGAAGCAAAGCTTTGCTGCACATGATTTAAGACTGGGGAGTCGCACATGAAATTTCGTCAAATCACCCTGTTGCTGGGCACCGCATCATTGCTGGTGAGCACGCCCGCGCTGGCCGCAAAGCAAAAGGCCGCGCCGACCGGGCTGGTCACCACGCAGTTGCCGCGCAATGTTGTGCCCGCACATTACGAAATCCGCATGACGCCCGATGCAGGAAAGCTCGCATTCAAGGGCAATACTGCGATTGA
>JANLRW010000017.1:0-1657 GCA_031361925.1 Sphingomonadales bacterium | reverse complement strand
CGGTGGGCGAAGGGCAAGAGGCGATGTTCGGCTGCCTCGATTACGCGCCCGATATGCTACCCGCCGACCGCCCACGTTATTTGATGGGTGTTGGCAAACCGGACGATCTGGTGGGCGCTGTGACACGCGGTGTCGATATGTTCGATTGTGTGCTGCCGACACGCTCGGGCCGCAACGGGCAGGCGTTTACCCACCGCGGTGCGATCAATATGCGCAACGCGAAGTTCGCCGAGGATCAGGGGCCGATTGACGAGCGTTGCACCTGCCCGGTTTGCGCGACGTGGACGCGGGCCTATGTCCATCATCTGATCCGCTCGGGCGAGATATTGGGGGCGATGCTGATGACCCAGCATAATCTGCATTATTACCAGATGCTGATGGCGGGGATGCGCGCGGCGATAGCGGAAGGTCGGTTTGATGCCTTTACTAGTGCGTTCCGGCGTGATTATTTGCGCGAATGAGCGAGGATTTTCTTCAAGGCACGGTGCACACAGCGCAAGCCGATTTGCGCGGCGCAATTGAAGGTGATCCTGCACTGTTCAGTCTTTGGCAGAACCTCACACCGCTAGGCCGCAACGAGTTCATTTGCTGGGTTGAAGACGCCAAGCAAGCACCGACGCGCCAGCGCCGGATTCAGCGGACAGTCGAAGAGCTGACGGAAGGCAAGAAACGGCCCTGTTGCTGGGCGGGCTGTATCCACCGGACCGACAAGGCGCCCAGCAAGTGGCAGCAGGATGTGCTGATTGATAAGAAGCGCCGCTAGACCTTGTCCATTGCAGATGCCCTTTCACGCGCACGAGCCAATAGCCCGTTCCTCTCTGGACTGATTGATCGCAACGCCGACCTCATGCCTTTGATCGAAGCGGGTGATTTTGACGCAGCTCTCGCAAGCGCGCTCGCGCGCTCATCCGACAAGGTTGCCACCACGCTGCGCTTACAACGGCAAGGCGTCGCGCTCGTCACCGGCATAGCCGATCTTGCGGGTGGATGGGACTTGACCCGCATCACCCGCATCCTCTCCGATTTCGCCGACCATGCGCTCGACATCGCCATCGCTGCTGCCATCGAAGAACGGATGCCCGGCGCGGCTAACCAGGGCTTTGCCGTTATCGCACTCGGCAAGCATGGCGGGCGCGAGCTCAATTATTCGTCCGACATCGACCCGATATTCCTCTTCGACCCCGAAACATTGCCGCACCGCGACCGCGATGATGTCGCCGAGGCTGCGGTGCGGTACGGGCGGCGGGTCATTGAATTGCTGAGCGCAATCGACGCCGATGGCTATGTCTTCCGCGTCGATATGCGGCTGCGCCCCTCGCCCGAGGCCAGCCCTATCGTGCTGCCCATCGAAGCGGCGATCAGTTACTACGAATCGAGCGCATTGGCCTGGGAACAAGCAGCGTTCATCCGCTCACGCCTGTGTGCCGGTGACCGCGCGCTTGGCGATTATTTCCTGAACGCGGTCCAGCCGTTTATCTGGCGTAAATCGCTCGATTTCGGGCAACTGAAAAATATTACCGCAATGACCGGGCAAATCCGCGCGGCGTATAGCAAGGGCCAAAAGCTTGGTCCGGGCTTTGATGTCAAACGCGGGCATGGCGGCATCCGCGAGTGTGAGTTTTTTGCCCAAGCGCATCAGCTGATCCACGGCGGGCGC
>JANLRW010000441.1:0-14078 GCA_031361925.1 Sphingomonadales bacterium | reverse complement strand
ACACTCGGCCCATTCCGCCGCTTCATCCGAGTCCGCAACAATGCCTGAGCCAAGACCCAATGAAACGCGCTTCGTCGCTTCGCACAAGGTAAAAGTGCGGATCGCGACATTGAACGCCGCATCGCCATTTGCGTCGATACGTCCGATTGAGCCACAATAGATCCCGCGCGGGCCAGTTTCGACCTCGCCGATAATCTGCATCGCCCGGATTTTCGGCGCACCGGTTATCGAGCCGCAGGGGAAAAGTGCTGTTATGACGTCTAAGACGTCGCAGGTTGCAGGAAGTATTCCCGTGACGGTGGATGTCATCTGGTGAACCGTCGGGTAGGTCTCGATATGGAATAGTTCGGGCACCGCGACCGAGCCGGGTTCGCACACGCGTGACAGGTCGTTGCGCAGCAGGTCGACGATCATCAGATTTTCGGCGCGCTGTTTGGGGTCGGTGCGTAGCTTTTCCGACTCCGCCACGTCAGCAGCTGGATCCGCGTGGCGCGTCGCTGTTCCCTTCATCGGTTTAGTGGTGACACGTGCATCTTTAAGCGCGAAAAACAGTTCGGGCGAAAAGGACAGATAATGCCGCTCACCGGTCCAGATCACCCCGCCATATCCCGCAGCCGCGCGAAGGCGGAGCGCGGCGTAGACCGCGAGCGGGCTGCCTGCGTAACCTGCGGACAGCGGAAAGGTCAGATTGGCCTGATAAATATCGCCCGCTGATATATATTCTTGGCACTTGGCAAAGGCCGCCGCATAGTCGGTGCGCGATATACAGGGGCGAAGCGGCGACAACCAAGCGCCTGCCGGATCAGGCAGAAACGACTTCATGGCGGCTGTACCAAACTCTTGATAACGCTCAAATAAGCCGAACCAACCGAGCAGACCGTCAGTGGACGTTTCCAACTGCGGAAGCAAGGCCGCCCCCGCATCATAAGCCAAAAACCCGGCGGCATGCAGCCCGCGGGCTTTGGCAGCACGCAGCGAATCGAGCAGCGACTCCACTTCATCGGGATCGTGCGCGGTCAGGCATTCGACAGGGTTTGAATATAGCCGGGCAGGCGAAGCACCAGCAGCACGTGCATCGTCTAGAAGAACATAGGGGCCATCGCTTGGGAGCATATGTCGCTGCTATAGCGAATTTATGGAGCGGGTGAAGGGAATCGAACCCTCGTCACTTGCTTGGGAAGCAAAAGCTCTACCATTGAGCTACACCCGCTTGTCATCGCCGCCATTATCGCCTGGTTGCAGGATTGGCTAGGCCTTTAACCGCGAGGCGTGCCATGCGAGATGATCGGCCATGAAGGTAGAAATGAAATAATAACTGTGATCATAGCCCGGTTGCATCCGGATAGTAGCGGGTTGGCCAGCAGCTTCGCAGGCTTCGGCAAGCAAATGCGTTTTCAGCTGATCGGTCAGGAAATTGTCAGCAGCGCCTTGGTCAACGAGTAGACCGGGCAGGCGCGCTCCGCCGGCGATGAGCGCACAGGCATCATATTCGGCCCATGCTGTGCGGTCGGGGCCGAGATAGCCGCCGAGCGCCTTGTGCCCCCACAGGCAATTCATCGGCGACACAATTGGCGCGAAAGCCGATGTCGAACGGAAACGCCCGGGATTACGTAAGGAACTCGTCAGCGCGCCGTGCCCGCCCATCGAATGGCCCATGATGCCTTGGCAGTCCATATCAGCGGGGAAGTTTGCCGCGATCAATGCAGGCAGCTCATCCCCGATGTAAGTCCGCATCCGGTAATGCTGCGCAAACGGTTTCTCGGTCGCATCGACATAGAAACCCGCACCCAGTCCAAAGTCATAAGCGCCTTCCGGTTCGTCAGGCACGCCCTCACCACGCGGAGATGTATCGGGCGCGACGAAGATCACACCAAGCTCGGCGCAAGCCTTGCGGTACTCTCCCTTGTCAGTGACATTGGCATGGGTGCATGTCAGGCCCGACAAATACCAGACCACCGGCAATTTCGCTCCGGCCTCATGCGGCGGCACGAAAACCGAGAAGGTCATCCCGGTCCCCGTTGCCGCCGATTGGTGCGTATACACGCCCTGAGTTCCGCCGAACGCTGTGTTGGTCGAAAGCGTTTCCAAAGCTTAGCCGGGCATCTGACAAAATGCGCAAAGCTTGTTACCATCGGGGTCACGCAAATATGCACCGTAGCTGTTGCCAGGAGCATTCGGGCGAGGCCCGGCGGGGCCTTCACAGGTGCCGCCATTGGCTAGGCCTGCCGCATACCAGGCATCGACCGCATCCTTGTCTTTGGCGGCAAGCCCAATCGTGCCGCCATTGGCGTATGTGGCAGGCTCGCCATTGCCGGGGGTGCCGACGCCGAGCGCGCCAGCACCGAAGCCGCCGTAAAAATGACGCGGCGTGCCTTCGGGGCTGGCCGACGGCGCGTGGCCGAGCGCGCCCATTGTTGCGTCATAGAATTTGCGGCTGCGTTCGGTATCGCTACTGCCGAGCATGATATGCGTGAACATCATTGTTTCTCCTTAAGAAACCACGCGGTGAAGCGCGCATAATTTATTGCCATCTGGGTCGCGCAGATAGGCCAGATACAGCTTCATGCCCCCGCCTTCACGCACCCCGGGTGCATCTTCGATGGCTGTCCCGCCATTTTCAACGCCAGCCTTATGCCATGCATCTGCGAGCTCGGGGGTCATCGCAAATCCGATAGTGCTGCCATTGCCATGTGTGGCGGGTTCGCCATCGATCGGCGGGGTCACCAAAAACATCGATCCATTGTGCACGTAAATCAAACGCCCCTTGGGGTCGATGGATCCTGAACGACCTCCCATGGCGGTGAAGGTCGCGTCATAAAATTTCTTTGAGGCTTCGATATTATTCGAGCCTACCATCATGTGGCTGTACATCTTCCCGCTCCTATTTAGGTTTTGATTTGCTACGTATTGCGCCCGTTCTACTGGCCGTCAAGTCATGACAGCGCCGAACAAGCATTTACGCGCATTAACCCGGAATGGATAATTTCAGCGGCCAAATCGTCAGATGTAGTGGGGCTAGATTCCGGCATACCAGTCATAGTCATGCGCATCCTCCCAATAGCCGCCTTTGCCGCCATAGAATTTCGCCAGACTATCGGTCGCCTCAATGCGCATCACATATTTGGCCTGTTTATAACCTAGTTGCCGCTCGACTCGAAGGCGCAGCGGCGCGCCGTGCCGCACCGGCAGCACCGCATCGTTCATGCTCCATGCCAAAATGCTCTGCGGATGGAATGCATCAATCAGATCGACCGATTCATAATATGGTATGCCCGGACCCCACATATCGGCGCAGTGGAAGACGATATAGCGCGCCTTGGTCGACAATCCGGCCTGTTTGAGCAACATGCCTAGCGGCGTCCCCCGCCATTTGCCGATTGCGCTCCACCCCTCGACGCAGTCATGCCGGGTAATCTGCTCGCGCGACGGGATTGCCATTAATTGAGCGAGTGAAAGGCTAAGCGGGTTTTTGACCATGCCATCGATTCGCAATTGCCAACCCGCAAATTTGTCCGCGGCATGCGCGGCATATTCGGGTGTTCCGCCGCTGATCGAGCCGTTTGCCTTGAACTTCGGTGAAATATCGCTTGTCGAAAATTCAGGTACCAGCGCCGATCGGTCCGAAATCAAACGCTGCGCGGTTTTGTTGAGCGCCTCGCCGCTGCGCAAAACAGAACGAAAGCGCTCATTCTCGGTGAGCATGTCGCACCCAGAAACCAGCAGCCCACCACCGCCAAGCGCAGCCGCCGTCAAAAACTGCCTGCGCGCCATGATGATTTTGCCATCGGTCATGTCAGCTCTCCTTCGGTTCCCTGCGGTTCGGTGGCCGGGATTTTACCGGGCAAACGATATTTGCCGGTGACAATTGAACGGACTTCGTTGACCGGCCCCGCTAGCAAGACCATCATCATATGGACAAAGAAGAACGCCACCAATGCAAAGGCGCTGATGAAATGCAGCGACCGCGCCGACTGCCGTCCGCCGAATATATCGAGTAGCCACGGCCAAGCGGCATTCATCGCAGGAGACATCGTCAGACCGGTAAAGATCATCAGTGGCAACAATATGAATATAACCGCTATGTAGCTAAGCTTCTGTAATACATTGTAGTTTTTTGCTGCAGCGCCTTCGGGAAAGCGTAAGCGTGCGTGGTCCTTTATGTCATGCCAGATATGTTTCGGCGACCATTCCCACCTGCGAATGTGCAAGTCGCGCCGCACATGCCCGTTCCACAATGAACGCGCCATGTAGAACAGCAAGGCAAGCGAAAGCACCCATGCGAAGGTGAAATGCCAGCGCCTTGCGGCCTGCAAATCATAGCCGGAGGGTATTGTTGCCCAATATGGAAAGGCCCGACGCTTTACCTCGCCTTCGGAATTTTTCCAGATGCCAAGCACGCCGGTTGTTGCAACGCGAAAACCCGCAACTTCGACAAATCCGGCGTCACCCACATCGTCAATGACCAACCAAGCCTTGTCATCATTCGCCCCATATTGGCCCCAATAGAGCCGCGAATGGGCATTGAATATCATGAGCCCACTCATCAACATGACCAACAGCGTCAGCGCATTGGTCCAATGCCAGATCCGCGTTGAAAGCCGGTGCCGTTTGATTACATCGCCGGCGCGGGGTTCGGTTTGCTCCATGCGCTGCTCCCTTTACATGGCAAACTACGCTGCCAATACTGGTTCGGCAACTGCGACGTAAAAGTTACAGCGGTAGGTGTGGGCGGTTTCTACCTAAGGACCTTGCGGGTTCGCCGTACTCGCGATTCGTTGCGTTGCTCTGGCAGTAACAATACCAAGATCGACTACGCCCGTCGCCTTGCCGAGTTCAGCGAGGCTTGGCAGTCCCGGATCGACCCCGACTATCGCTGCCGCAACTGCCGCGATACGCAGCCGGTAGCTGCCATAGGGCACAAATTCGAACAGGAAAAAGCCGTCATATTCCGAGCGGGTAGTTTTAATAACCCGGCCGGTCTTATCGAGCAGCTCGATATCAACACCGCTTAAGCTTTTGCCGCCTTCGCGTTGCAGATTGCCCGATATTTCGCCCGCTGCCACCAACGGCAGTTCGATCATGACCGGCACGCCGGGACGGGGGGTAACAACAATGCCGCTGGTCGCAGGTTGCACAAACGGGTCGGGCAAGCTCGATGCGTCGATCCCAATCAAAACCGGCTCATAAGGTTGCAGCCCGTCAATAACAGTGCGGCCTAGCGCATTGGTCGGCGCACCGCGCCCGGCCAGCCCGGCTGTCAACTCGACCGCGTTTTGCACAGGCTCGCTTGGCTGCCGGATACCATCGGCATTTTCATCCTGATAGACGATAGCAAAGGCTTGGCCCGACGAGGCGAGCTTTTCCGATGCCACGCGGATGCCGTTAATGTGCGGATTGGGGCCGAGGCTGAAAGCCAGAGCAAGGTTTGCCGCGACCGAACCGTCGCTTGCCGCCTCAACCTGACCCGTCAGCGCGAAATGTGTAAAGCGCCTCGTGTGGCCGAGCGCGAGACGTCCGCGTTTATCGCTTGCTGAATATCCAGCCTCAACCCGCCAATCCGATTTTTCACCCGCACGCCATTCGCCGGTGATCTTCGATTCGCGAAAACCGCTGTCGCCGGTCAGGCCGAACTGTGCTTCGCCGCGCAATCGCAATCCACCAACGCGACCGGACAAACGGAACGAAGCATCCAAACGCGAGGGCGGGTTTGTGCCTAACCTACTGCTATCCTTGGTCCACTCGACTTCGGCGCTAGCATTTATCTGATTGAGATTAAACGATAATCTTGAGCCTATTTCCAGCCGTGTGCTACCATCGGTGCGTAAGGTATGGCGAAGCTCTGCGCGGATTGGCAGATATTGACGGCCAATCTTGAAGCTGTGATCAATCGACAGGCCGTTAAGGCGGCGCAGATCACGGTCGTAGCGTTCGCTTTGATATCCGCCCATCAGCCACGCGCTTTCGCCGCTCAACAATGTTTCGCCGACCTGAGCCAGAATTTGCCCACGCACCGCATAGCCCCTCGAAAGGCTGGCGGCGGCCGCCAGCTCAACGAGCGTTGGGCCGATGGCGCGGCGCACCGAACCTTCAAGATAATTCTGGCGTTGCCCGCGCAGCATCGAGGTAAACCACGATCCGGCGACTGACGTTCTGGCGTCGATGCCGCGTTCAAGTCCGAACCCTCCGCGCAAACCCAAAAACTCTGACGGCTCTGCCCCGTCTAGATTGATCAGGTCGCGTCCGGCATCTTGCACCGCAGCCCAATAATAAGTTTCGCGCGGCGGGATTGAATCAAGTCCGACCGGGATCATCTTCACATCCCGCCGCACCTGTCCCTGCGGTCCATAGAGAATGACCTCGAACCGGTTTTGTCCGTAAAGCAGCGCAACATCGAGAAATTCATAGCGGCCATCGCCGCGGCTCTGCACATAACCGATAAGCTGGTCATTGCGGAACAGTTCAGCGTCCCACCCATCGGGCAGTTCGCCCCTAAACGTTGTGCGGTCAAAGCTTGCCGTGCGGTTCAGTGGCCGGTTCGTCACAAAACCGCCGCGTCCCACCGTTGTTTGCACGCCCAATGGTGTCGGGTTGGTCGAAACATCGCCCAAAGCAAAATGCGTGGCATTCAATGGCCCGAGCAATCCACCTTCGGGATCAGTGCGATAGCCGCGCAAGCGCAGGTTTTCCGGAACACCGCGATCATTCGACGACAATCGCGCATCAAACGAAGCGCCAGCCAACTCTCCGCTCGCGTAAATCTCGTAGCGAGCATCCAAACGGCTGCCAGTGCGCTTATCGCGGCTGACACCCATTGACGCCACGACGTCAATTGAAGGTGTCCGAAGGAATTTATAGGGATCTTTCGCTTGCGGAAGGCTCGACAGGTCAAACTGCGCCTGCGGGCGGAATTTCCCCGCGCGGGCCTTGCGCTCTTCGGCCAGCTCGAACGGCAGTTTACGGTCTGCCTTGATAATCAGCAATGCGTTCGACAGATCGGCCTTAACCTCGACGTTCAACCACTTTGCCAATGTCACGCTGTCAACGCACCAGCCTTCTGGAACATCGCGGACGTCGCCAGCTGCAACCGCTTGGCTTTTGTTCATGATTTGTACTATGTTGGCTTCACGGTCGAGCGTGAACGTCCGATTCTCCTCAAATAACCAGCCAGTTGCGCGGCGCGACTTCTTATCGAGCCTGACGGGAAGATCGAATGCAATGATAATATCGGCCAGATCGACGCAAACACCGTTGTCAGTCTGATAACCACGGACGCCTTCACCGACGCGCCACTGACCAACGCGCACGTCGAAAAGCAGGGCATCGTCCTCATTCGCAGCCCAAGGCGCAGCATAAGCCGAGGCAACCGGAATCATGAGGACTCCGGTTGCCACGGCCAGTGCCGTTAGCGCCTTTGCGGCTTTATGAAAAAACGTTTGCATATCCGGCTCTGGTCAAGCCTCGGCTCAAATGCTTAGGGAAGAACCTGGCGCACTTGGCTGATCAGGCCGCCACCGGCTTCCTGCGCTTCGTAATAGGAGATGACGATCTCACCGCGCATTTTTGCCGCCACCTCAGGTGACAACGGCAATGAAACTTTGCGGCTGGTGACTTCGGGGTAAATGGCTATCCCTTTGGCAATACCGATGGGCTCGGCAACGCCAGCTTTGGTGATGTGGATTTCGCCGAAAACCGACTTGTCCCCAGTGCGACTGAGTTCAAAATCAAGCGTTGGCCCTTCATTATCACTGCCGAGCCGGACATTGGATAGTCCAGCCGTCGCCTGCAGATTGCCTTTGCGGATAATCACCGGAATACTGATGCCGTATATCGGAGTAAGCTGTATTTTCAGACCGTTACCGGCATCTTGTATGGCATCAGCGGCAGGAGCTTTCGGAATAGCGCGAAAAAGCATGTGTGCGCGGTATTCGCCGTCGGGCAGGGTATCGGTCGGTTGCAGGCCGACCCGGATCGATTGCGGCTGGTTTGGCGGCAGCGTAACGCGCCGCGGCGCATAGCGAATGACCGCAAGTGCCGATTGTTCTTTTTCATTCGCAGCCGTTACATCGACATCATCGAGCCGACCCTGATCGTTCATCCGGCGCAACTCGAGCGAAATTCTATATGTCGCTTCTTCGTTGCCGATGTTGTTCAAGATCACTTCGGTGCCGCGCCTGCCGTCGAGCACAACGCGTGTCGGCGCGATCAATAAATCGCCTGCCGCACGAGCCGGTGTCGCCAACGTCACATGGGCCGCTGCAACCAACACTGAAATGATGACGGCTCGGGCGGTGACGCCCCGACATGCTTTGCCAAGCAGTTCGCGCATTTTTTTTCCCATCCACATAAATACGCGGCGCTCTGGTCGAACCGAACTGCCGCGCTGGTCCACAATCCATGCGTGCCAGAAGATGGTTACTATCCTGCTAACGATGCGCCATCGGGACAAAGAAAACCCCTGACGGCGCAGGGCCATCAGGGGAGTTCTTGTCCAAGCGCCTTTGCCGGGCGCGGGTCTCTTACTGATAATCAGCCGACACGTTGTAGGTTCCGGTATATGTGCCGGCAACCTGGTTGGCATTGACTGCAAGCGTGCCGCCAACATAAAATACTTGAGCAGCGCCGGTCGATGTAAACGACACGAGCGATGGGCTCAACGCAACCGACATCGGCGCGCCGGTGCCAGTCAATGACGTCGTTGGTGCGGTCGTTACGAGGACGACAAAGCCGCTTGCGGCACCGCTTACAGTGAACTGTCCGCGCTGTGCCGTGCCGACGCAGGTAACCCCGGCGCAGGTGCGTGTGTTCGACGTGTTTGGCAGGATAACCGTGCCGCCCGCCGCGCTTCCCGCAACAACGCCGAAATCAAGACCCGCATTTTGGGTCAGCGTAACAGCTGCAATGATATCGACTTCCGCAGTTGCGGTCTGGGTTGCGGCATTGGCGCCGGTCGAAGCCAGGGCAGCGATAGCCGCGCCCAACAAAGCGATTTTCTTGTTCAACATAAACTGGTCCTTCGTGACATTAAGCAGAATTGGAATGCCCCACTGCATTCTTGCTCGCTTATGCACGGCGAATCATAAAGTTTTGCTTTTCGACATGGTTAACAACTCGCCGCCTTGCAGAGCAAATAGACAGGGTTAAGATATTTATAGGCAGCGGACATTCGGCCAAAATCGGCGGTTCAGCAATACAAGTCGGTTAATCCACGTCTTTGAACTGCGGCGTTGAAACGTAAAAGTCTCAGAATTTTTCACCGGTCAGCCGCTGGCACAGCATGTCGAGTTGGTCGAGGCTGCCATATTCAAACGTCACCGCACCTGCACCTGTTGAGTTTTTCTGGTTGATACTGACCTTTAGCCCCAGCAGGTCGCCCAGATGTGTTTCAACCGCGCGGATGTCTGCGTTGGCGGGGCTGTCCGCTCGCGCTGTAGTCGCGCCGGCGACAGGCGCGCGGGCTTTTCTAACCAAAGCCTCGGTGGCCCTAACCGAAAGACCTTGCTTAATAACCACCATCGCCAGCCGAACCGCATCTTCGCTGCCCAAAAGAGCGCGAGCGTGACCCATGGTTAGTTTTTCCTCGATGACCAAATCGCGAATCGCAGGCGGCAATTCGATCAGCCGCATCATATTGGCAACATGACTGCGCGACTTATGCACAAGCTCTGCAAGCGCAAGCGCACTATGCCCGAAAAGTTCGGTCAGCTTTTTATAGGCTTCGGCTTCCTCGATAGGATTTAAATCCTGACGCTGGATATTTTCGAGCAACGCAATTTCTAACGTTTCGGTATCGTCAAAATTGCGGATAATCGCCGGAATGTCGTGGATTTGCGCGCGTTGCGCTGCACGCCAGCGGCGCTCACCGGCAACAATCTGATATGCTCCTCCATGCGGGCGGACAACAATTGGTTGAATAATGCCGTGTTTTGCGATGCTGGCCGCAAGTTCAATCAGCTTCTCTTCGGCAAAATGGCGGCGCGGCTGATCGGGGTTAGGATAAATATCGCCAATCGCTAGTGTTGCGACCCCCGCAACAGCGTTACCTGCCGAAATGCTGGCAGGTTGCGGTGCGACTTCGCCGCGCAACGCCTCACCCAACAGCGCATCCAGCCCTCGGCCAAGCCCCATTTTCTTGCGCAGCGGGGACTTGTCGACCGATTCATCGGGCGGCGTCATGCGGCTAACTCTTTGGCCGGCAAGCGACCGATCAATTCCTTGGCCAATTTGATATAGGCCTCAGACCCGCTGCATTTGTGGTCATAAACTAACGCAGGCAGACCGTGGCTTGGTGCCTCCGACAAGCGGACATTGCGCGGAATTACCGTATCAAACACCAACGTGCCTAAACAACTGCGCACATCATCTGCCACTTGGTCGGTCAAACGGTTCCGGCGATCAAACATCGTGAGCGCGACCCCCATGATTGACAGGTTAGGATTGAAACGCTTTTGAATACGCTCAACTGTCTGTAATAGTTGGCTTAATCCTTCTAAAGCAAAGAATTCACACTGGAGCGGAACCAATACCGAATCAACAGCAATCATCGAATTAATCGTCAAAAGTCCCAACGAGGGCGGGCAGTCGATCAAGCAAATGTCCCAGTCGCGCGTCGATTTGTTGAACGCCGCCTGTAACCGGTGGGTGCGATCCTCGAACTCGACTAGCTCGACCTCCGCTCCGGACAAATCGACCGTTGCCGGAATGATATCGAGCCCCGGAATCAAGGTGGGAATTGCCGCGTCGCTTAACGACGCATCTCCAAGCAGCAAGTCATAGCTGCTGTGCACGCGGTCGACCTGCTTCAAACCCAGCCCGGTTGAGGCGTTGCCTTGCGGGTCAAGGTCGATGAGCAAACAGCGCCAACCGCTTGCAGCCAGGGCCGTCGCGAGGTTAATCGCCGTCGTGGTCTTGCCTACGCCACCTTTTTGATTTGCTATGGCGATGCGAATCATTGCGCTTTTTGCCTCGTTGTGGTCAGCCGTCCCACCAAAATCCCTGATTCGTCATCGGTTACGCTGGGTTCGATGCGGAAGTCGCCGGTCCAGAACGGCTGAGCCTCTTGCCATTCCTTAACCACATTTCGCCCCTTTGGTAACAGCCAGATTGTCTTATCTGTGGAAAATCGAGCCGCTAGATCGAATAGCCGCGGCAAGGGCGCAAACGCGCGTGCGGAGATGACTGAATATGATGCGGTTTCCAACCGCTCCAATGGCATTGCGGCAACTTTCACTTGATCTTCAAGGTCAAGCAAAGCCAAAGCTCGCTGTAAATAATCTATCCGCATCGCCCTCGACTCGACGAGCGTAATTTTGAAATCGCTTAATAAGGCGACCACAATGCCGGGAAACCCAGCACCGGAGCCCAGATCAAGCCATCCACGATCAACCGTTTGCGAAGGCAAAAGCCTTAACAACTGCGCGCTATCAACGATGTGGCGACTCCATATCTGATCGAGCGTCGAGGCCGAAACGAGATTCTGACTCATCGCTTCGCGCACAAGAAAGGCTACGAAAGCCTCGAAGCGTTCGGATGTTTCACGTGAAACATTGAAATGCAATTGCAACCATGCCTGCGCGTCGGCTTCCGTCATGCCGCAAGATCAGTTGTGGCACTGGCACGCTTGGCATGAACCAATATTGCGGCAAGCGCAGCGGGCGTTACTCCCCGCACCCGAGCCGCTGCTGCCAGCGTTTCAGGCTGCGCGATGCTTAGACGCTCAACCATCTCGTTCGACAGCCCGGCAATGGCGCCGTAGTCAACTGCCATCGGCAAAGCGATCCGTTCATTGGCGGTAATATCGCGGATCTCGGCTTCTTGACGCTCCAGATATGGCGCGTAGCGGCCATCCTGTTCGACTTCGTTAAGCAGATCATCGGGCCAAATCGTTTCACGTGGAACACGCGCGAGGTCGGCGATTTCTACTGACGGGTAGCGAAGCCAATCAAACAGCTGCATTCGCCCGGCGTCGCGCTTTACATCAATGCCGCGCTTGATCAAATCATCAGCGCTGGCAGTTTGCGAAAGCTGCTGTTCAAGCGCTAATTTGGCTGAAGCGCGCTTAGCAAAAGCGATGCTGCGTTTCTTTCCGACTGCACCGGAGTTAATAGCCAAGGGCGTTAAACGTGTGGCGGCGTTATCCGCACGCAACCGCAACCGATACTCAGCACGTGCTGTCAACATCCGATAAGGTTCGGTGACGCCTTGCAAAGTCAAATCGTCAACCATGACCGCCAGATAGCTGTTGGCGCGGGTAATCGGCGGCATTTCGCGGCCTAGCACTCGCGACACAGCCCCTATACCGGCTATCAAGCCCTGCGCCGCCGCCTCTTCATAACCGGTAGTGCCGTTAATTTGCCCAGCGCAATATAGCCCGTCAAAACGACGCACCGCGAGCGCCGAATCGAGTGCACGCGGGTCAATATGGTCATACTCAACGGCATAACCGGGAACAATGATCTCGCAGCCTTCCAGCCCTGCCATTGATCGCACCATGGCCGCCTGAATGTCGGTTGGCAGCGACGTAGAAATGCCGTTGGGATAGACCAAATGGCTATCAAGCCCCTCGGGTTCCAGAAAGACCTGGTGCCCATCGCGGTCTCCAAACCGAAAAATCTTGTCCTCGATAGACGGACAGTAACGCGGTCCCTGCCCTTCGATATCGCCGCCAAACAACGGGGACCGGTCGAGGCCGCTTCGGATGATATCATGCGTTTGCTGGTTGGTTCGGCTGATTGCGCAAAACAATTGAGGCACCAGCCCACGCGACCGCATTGTCGACATTGTCCAATCGCCGATGTCGGAGGGCTGAACCTCCAGCCGTGACCAGTCTATGGTTCGGCCATCAAGCCGTGGCGGAGTACCCGTTTTCAGCCGCGCCATCGGCAATCCGCTCCCGCGAATTTGCCCAGCCAATTTGAGCGCTGACGATTCGCCAATTCGCCCGCCTTCCATGCGCTCCTCTCCGCGAAAAAGTTTCCCGCCAAGGAAAGTGCCAGTCGCTAGAATAACGGCGGATGACGCAAGAGTAGTGCCGTTCGCAAGCTCAAGACCAATCACTTTATGGGCGCTTCCGATAGCGAAGCGCAACGCGGCGGCTTCGCCCTCAATGATCGTAAGATTGGATTGAGCAGCCAATTGCTTCTGAATTGACGCTTTAAACAAACGCCGGTCTGCCTGAATACGTGGCCCATGCACTGCAGCGCCTTTTGACGCGTTGAGCATCCTGTAATGGATCGCCGAATCGTCGGCGGCCTTCGCGATCAAACCATCGAAGGCATCGACCTCGCGAACCAGATGGCCTTTGCCCAACCCGCCAATCGCCGGATTGCAAGACATCGCGCCAATAGTGTCACGATCAAAGCTCACCAGCGCAACGCGTGCACCCATCCGCGCAGCTACGGCAGCCGCCTCGGTCCCCGCATGACCACCGCCAACAACAATGATGTCAAAATCCAGACTCATGCAGGCCGCATAGCGTAAGCGCCGACGCGGGTCAAAGCGACGTAATATGTTTCACGTGAAACGAAGTCACTGTGCGGTGAAACAATTCATTTACCGACGCAGAACTTGCTGAACAGCATATCCAACATATCCTCCGTATGCGCCCTTCCTGTGAGTGTATCGAGTGACAGCCGCGCCTGCCGGAGATTTTCCGCGACGATCAGCCAATCCTTCGATCCTGCGGCCTCCGTCAATGCACTCGCACAATCTGCAAGTAACATCCGTTGCCGCTGATTGACCGCAAAATGATCGGGTGGAGGCACGAGCATTTTTGCGCGCTCGATGATTGCCCGAACTAAATCGGTCATGCCTGCACCGCTTACCGCGGAAACACGAAAAGCAGCATTGCTTTTAATTATTTGACCGCGAATATCTCTTTTCGTCTCAATTTCAATGCGTTGTGCATGTTCTGGGCCGCTATTTTCATCACCGAGCCACAATATTATGTCGGCACCGCCCATCGCTTCGCGCGTCCGTCCGATTCCCATCGCCTCGATCCGATCATCAGTCGTTTCGCGCAGACCTGCTGTGTCGATAAACAGCACCGGAATTCCCTCCAGCGCCACGGGAACCTCAATCGT
>JANLRW010000299.1:0-11981 GCA_031361925.1 Sphingomonadales bacterium | reverse complement strand
GCGCTCGCTGTCCTTGCCCCAATTGTCTATTTCTTCGGATTGCGGCCTTATCAGCAGGACCGCGTGCTGATTTTCCTCAACCCCGAAAATGATCCGCTGGGCGCTGGCTATCACATCATGCAGTCGAAAATCGCCATCGGCTCCGGTGGCATATTCGGCAAAGGTTTCGGCAATGGCACACAGAGCCATCTCGATTACCTGCCCGAAGGCCATACCGATTTTGTCTTTGCGACAATGGCGGAGGAATGGGGGATGGTCGGCGGCTTTTTCGTGCTGTTCCTCTATTATCTCCTGATGCGCTGGGGAATGAATGTCGCGCTGCAAAGCAAGACGCGGTACGGCCAGCTGGTTGCCGCAGGCCTTACCTGCACGATATTCTTCTACATCATGGTCAACCTGCTCATGGTCGTCGGCCTGGCTCCGGTCGCAGGTCTGCCGCTGCCGTTTATCAGCCACGGCGGATCGTCGATGCTGACGATGATGATCTGTGTTGGGATCATCATGTCAATCGAGCGCCATCCGGGGCCAAAGCGTGGGCAGTTTAGCTGAAACGCAAAAAGCTGCGGCTTGACAATGGTGGCGAATCCCATCAAAGGCGCGGCTTCCAAACGGCGCTGGGCATCTGGCCGCGCCGAAATGGGGACGCTTAGCTCAGTTGGTAGAGCAGCTGACTCTTAATCAGCGGGTCGTGGGTTCGAACCCCTCAGCGTCTACCATTTCTTCATTCTGCCGCCGCTTCTACGGCCCGCATAACGCGCAGGACATTGCCTTGGGCAATTTTCGCCAGATCGGTCTTGGAATAGCCGCGCCTCACCAACTCGGCGAATAATGCCGGATAGGTCGAGACATTTTCCAACCCCACCGGAAGCTCATCAACCCCGCCGAAGTCGCCGCCAATACCGATATGGTCGATCCCTGCAACCTTGCGGATATAGTCGATATGATCGGCGACTTGCTTTAACGTCGATTTCGGCTGCGGATTGGCCGTGATCCACGCATCGACCGCCGCTGTCTCGGCAACGGGATTGCCGGTGAATTCAAGCTTGGCCCGGCCTGCCACGGCTGCCTTTTCATATTCCCACTGCCGTCGTTCGGGCGAAGTAAAGCCCGGCACAAAAGTCACCATCACCACGCCGCCATTTTTGGGCAGCCGCTTGAGCACAGAATCGGGGACGTTACGCGGATGCGGCGTCAGCCCCCTTGCGTTGCTATGGGTAAACAGCACGGGTGCCGTTCCCTTGTCGAGGACATCGTGCATCGTCGCCTCGGAAACATGGCTGATGTCGGCGATCATCCCCAGCCGGTTCATTTCGGCCAGCACCTCAAAACCGAACGGCGACAGCCCGTCATGCTTTGGCGCGTCGGTAGCACTGTCGGCCCAGTCGGTCGTCAGGCTGTGCGTGATCGTCATATAGCGCGCACCGAGCGCGTAAGTCTGGCGCAGCAATTCGAGCGAGCTGCCAATCGAATGCCCACCCTCCATACCGATAAGCGAGGCAATCTTGCCCTGTTTCATCGCCGCCTGCACCTCTGCGGCCGTTCCTGCAAAGGCAAGGCTATCGGGATATCGCGCGATCATCTGCCGCACCACGTCGATTTGCTTTAAGGTCCGGGTAACCGCCTCTTCCTTGGGCAATCCCGCATCGACATACACCGACCAGAATTGCCCGCCAAGGAAACCCGCGCGCGCAGTGGCAAAATCGGTATGCGTCTTCGCAAGGACGTCAGGCGGCAGCTTGTTCAAATCGAACTTCGAAAAATCACGACCGAACAATTCGGCAATTTGGTGCGGCGTATCGTTGTGGCCGTCGATGATCGGCGTTTTCGCAAGCACCTCTCGCGCGGTTTCTTCTGGCGTCGCGGCCATCGCTGGCACCGTCAATGCCGACAGCGAGATGATCGCTGTAACCCCCAGAAAACTGCGCAAGTTGATAGTGCTTTGCAAAAATCCATCGACCATCTTCGAGCCTCCAAACGAATGAAGGTCATACTGACCATTCGGAGCCATGTAGGAAAGTATTATTTCGCGCGAAGGTCGCGAAGGGTTTGTGCAAACCAGCGCGTCGCGCCTTTAAACATCTGACATCGAAATTTGCTCGGCGGATATTTTGATAAATGGCCTTTCGGGCTAGCGCTCGTTCTTCGCGTTTCTTCGCGACCTTCGCGCGAAATCCTCAGGGCACCAACACCGTATCCACAGCCTCAGCGCTCATTTCGGGATAATCGAGCGTGAAGTGAAGCCCCCGGCTTTCGTGGCGCGACAAGGCAGACCGGATAATCAGGTCGGCGACTTCGACCAGATTGCGGAGCTCCACCAGATCGGGGGTCACGCGGAAATGGCTATAATAATCCTCGACCTCGCGGCGCAGCAGGTCGATGCGGTGCTTGGCGCGTTCGAGACGTTTGGTGGTGCGCACGATGCCGACAAAATTCCACATGAACTGCCGGATTTCACGCCAGCACTGCGCGATGACAACTTCTTCATCGCTGTCGGTCACTCGACTTTCATCCCATGGCACGATGGCTGGTGCCGGGATCAGGCTGTCCCAATTGGCCTCGATATGCCGCGCGCACGCGTCGCCGAAGACGAAGCATTCGAGCAACGAGTTAGACGCCAACCGGTTCGCGCCGTGCAGGCCCGACTGCGTCACCTCACCCGCCGCATATAGCCCGGGCGCGTCGGTTCGCCCGTCCAAATCGACCAGCACGCCACCGCAGGTGTAATGCTGTGCAGGCACAACCGGGATCGGTTCTTTGGTGATGTCGATGCCGAGGCCCAGCAGCTTTTCGTAGATGTTGGGAAAATGCTCTTTCACAAATTCCGGCGGTTTGTGGCTGATATCGAGATGAACATAATCGAGCCCGTCGCGTTTGATTTCGGCGTCGTTGGCGCGGGCAACGATGTCACGCGGGGCAAGCTCTGCCCGCTCATCATAATCGGGCATATAGCGGTGCCCGGATTTGGGATTTTTGAGGATACCGCCCTCGCCGCGCACCGCTTCGGTAATCAGGAAATTCTTGACCTCCAGATTATATAGGCAGGTCGGGTGGAACTGCATGAATTCCATGTTGGATACGCGGCAGCCCGCACGCCACGCCATCGCGATCCCGTCACCCGTCGCACCGCGTGGCGCGGTCGAATAGAGATAGGTCCTCCCTGCCCCGCCGGATGCTAATATCGTTGCACGGGCGGTGAAGGTTTCGACCTTTCCTGTTTTGCGGTTGAGCGCATAAACCCCGTGGACCCGGCCCGAGGTTGAAAACCGTTCCTGATGCCGTCCCATGATCAGGTCGATCGCGACCATGTCAGGCACCAATGTGATGTTGGGGTTGGCTTTGGCCGCGATTTCCAGCGCTTGCTGCACCGCCCATCCGGTTGCGTCATCGACATGCACAATCCGGCGCGCGCTGTGCCCGCCCTCGCGCGTCAGGTGCCAATCATCTCCATCAGGGTTGAACGGCACACCAAGCTTTGCCAACCGCTCAATAGCTTCGGGTGCGTTCTCAATGACGAATTCGACTGTGGCGCGATTGTTAAGCCCGGCACCTGCAACCATCGTATCTTCGATATGGCTCTCAAACGTATCACCCGGCTCGAGCACCGCCGCAATCCCGCCCTGCGCCCAAGCGGTCGCCCCGTCCGACAGCGAACCCTTGGCCAGCACAACGACTGTTTTCGTCGTCGCCAGCTGCAACGCAGCCGTCAGCCCTGCCGCGCCCGACCCGATAATGAGGACATCAGCTTCCATCTACTGGTTACTCGTAAGCCGCAAGAATACGTCTTCCAAATCGGCTTCTTTCGTCGTCACATCGACAATGCCAAGCCCCAGCCCTTGCATCGCGGTGAGCACTTCGCCTGCGTTCATGCGGTCTTTATTATAGGTAATCTCCACCGTGCGGTCGGCAATCAGTTCGGATTTCTCGAATGCCGAATGAGTCGGTGCTTCGGTCACGTCGCGGTCGAGCGTCAGCACCACCGCCTTCTCGCGTCCCATCCCGACAAGTTCCTTGGTCGGCTTATTCGCGATCAACTTGCCGTGGTTGATAATCGCGATCCGGTCGCACAATTGCTCGGCCTCTTCGAGATAATGCGTCGTCAGCACCACCGTCACGCCGCCCTTGTTCAGTTCGAGCACATAATCCCAGAGCTGCTGGCGAAGCTCGATATCGACGCCTGCGGTTGGTTCATCAAGCACGATAACCGGCGGTGTATGAACCATCGCCTTCGCGACGAGCAACCGCCGCTTCATGCCGCCCGACAATGTCCGCGCATAGGCATCGGCTTTGTCCTCCAGCCGCACCGCACGCAGCAGCTCCATCGTCCGCCGCTTGGCCTTGGGTACTCCGTAAAGCCCAGCCTGTAATTCAAGCGCCTCTTTTGGCGTGAAGAACGGATCGAACATGATCTCTTGCGGCACGATTCCGATCGACGCCTTCGCATTGCGCGGGTTCAAGTCAATATCGAAGCCCCAGATTGTAGCTGATCCGCTCGACTTCATCACCAATCCGGCAAGAATATTAATCAAGGTCGATTTGCCCGCGCCATTGGGGCCGAGCAGGCCAAAGATCGACCCTTGCTCGACATCAAAGCTAACATCATCGAGCGCCTGTTTGCCGCCTACATAGGTTTTGGAGAGATTGTGGATCGAAATGGCTTGGTCGGACATCGGGTTGCGATAGCCGAGGCATAGCCACCACGCAATCGCCGGAAACGATGGTAACGCCTAGCACGGTGATACACGATGGCTAATCAAAGCCGTTAACAACGGTTAACCACAGGATAGAGGGTTTCTTTACGATTTGGTCGGTATCCGCAACATGATGTGTGGGGCAAAAATCAGACAGCTGCAAAAGCTGGGAGTGGCAGCTATTGCTGCCAGCGCGTGTATGGCAATGCCTGCACATGCCGATACCAAATTGGGCGACGCCGAAATAACGATTGTGCGTCCGCTGTCTTTTGTCATCGACGATGGCCTCGATTTCGGCAACGTCATACGCGGCACCACGGCAGGGTCAGTCACCGTTGCGCCAAGTGGTGCGCGGACGAGCACCGGCGGTGTGACTTTGGCCAATGGCGGCGGGCATAAGCCAGCAAGCTTTGCCGGCATGGGCGTTAACAATCAACGGGTTGATGTTTCGCTTGGCGCAAACAGCATTTTGCTGACCGGTCCGGGTGCTTCGATGCTGGTGCACACTTTTGTGATCGGCAGCACGCCGACAGCGATATTGACCACCGCTCCGACGCGTTTCCGGATCAATTCGCCTACTGGCATATTCGCTTTTCCTGTCGGCGCAACGCTTGATGTTGCGGCCAATCAAGCCCCTGGCAAATATACCGGCACTTGGTCGATCACGCTCAACTATTTTTGAGGGCGATTGTTTTGGCAGGCGTTGCAGCGCCAGCGTCGCTTTGCTAGTGCGCGGGGCATGAACAATCAGCCCGAAATCATCCGCGTCCGTGAAGCCCGCATTGCCTGCGACGGCAGCGGTGATATTCCTGCCGCTTTAGGGCATCCCAAAGTGTGGTTGCAAATTGACGAAAAGGGTTATGTAGATTGCGGTTATTGCGACCGGCGATTTGTGCTGGTCGGTGGGGCTGCGGATAATGGGCGCGGTTGACGTCGCCTACAAAATTGTTGTCTAGCTTGGCCATGACGTCCCATGCCCCCATTACCAACAGCTTTATCTCGCAGCGGCTCCGCCTCAATTATGTCGATTGGGGAAACCGCGATGCGCCGCCGTTGCTGCTCATCCACGGCGGGCGCGACCATGCGCGCAGCTGGGACTGGGTGGCCGAGGAACTGCGCCACGACTGGCATATCATTGCGCCCGATCTGCGCGGGCATGGCGACAGTTCGTGGTCGCCCGATGGCAATTACGAAATGTCCGCTTTCGTCTATGATCTAGCACAGCTGATTCACCAGTTGAGCCTGCCGCCGGTCAGCATAATCGCGCATTCGATGGGAGGCAATATCGCGACGCGCTATGCCGGGCTCTATCCCGAGAACGTCGCAAAACTAGTCAATATTGAAGGGTTGGGCCTGTCACCCACGATGCAGGCAGAGCGCGACGCGAAAGGCATCGGCAACCGCTTCCGGACATGGATCGAGGACAAGCGCGCTGCCGCCGCACGGACGCCCAAGCGCTACCCCGATATCGAGGCAGCTTACGCCAGAATGAAGGCCGAGAACGCGTATCTGACCGATGAGCAAGCGCGGCACCTGACCGTCCACGGCATCAGCCGAAACGAAGACGGAACGTGGAGCTGGAAGTTCGACAATTACCTCAATATCTGGGCGATGTTCGATATGCCGCGCGATGATTTGCTCTCAATCTGGGCCGCGATTAGCTGCCCCGTGCTCATGCTTTACGGCGCGAATAGCTGGGCCTCCAATCCGGAAAAAGATGGCCGGTTGGCACATTTCCCAACTGCGCGGGTGGTCGAGTATGAGAATGCCGGGCACTGGTTGCACCATGACCAGTTTGAGCGTTTTATGGCTGACGTGAAGGCGTTTTTTTAGCCGATCATCGCCTTTAACGTGTCGACCCGGTCGGCCTCTTCAGCGGGCTTGTCGCGGCGCAAGCGGGATATTCGGGGGAAGCGCATTGCGATGCCTGATTTGTGGCGTTTACTCTCGTGGACCGCGTCAAACGCGACCTCAAGCACTAAAGTTTTTTCGACCTCGCGCACCGGCCCGAAACGCGCAACGGTGTTGTTGCGGACAAAGCGGTCAAGCCATTTGAGTTCCTCGTCGCTGAACCCTGAATAAGCCTTTCCGACGGGGAGCAAAGCGCCGTCATCGCCCCAGCAGCCGAAGGTGTAGTCCGAGTAAAAGGACGACCGCTTGCCGCTGCCTCGCTGCGCATACATCATGATGCAGTCGGCCACCAAGGGCGCGCGTTTCCATTTGTACCAAAGCCCGACCTTGCGGCCCGCCAAATAAGGCGCATCGCGGCGTTTGAGCATCACACCCTCAATCGCAGCGTCACGCGAGCCAGCGCGAATCTCGGCCAGATGGTCGAAATCACGCGCCTCAATTATTGCCGACAGGTCGAACCGGGCAGGGTCGAGCGTGGCGGCAAACCGTTCGAGCCGCGCTCGTCGCTGGGTCCACGGCAGCGCGCGCAAGTCTTCTGGGCCATCGAACAGGATGTCATAAAGCCTGACAAATACCGGATATTCCGCCTGCATTGCAGCCGTCACCGTCTTGCGCCCCAACCTTTGTTGCAGCGCATTGAAACTCGCTGCCTCGCCGCCCTGCACATCACCCCTGACAAGCAACTCGCCGTCAACCACGCCGATGCCACCAAACGCCGCCGCAATCTCGGGGAATGATGCGGTCACGTCATCCCCTCCCCTGCTGAACAACCGGGTCTCGCCGCCGGTCGAAGCAATCTGGATTCGGATGCCATCCCATTTCCACTCGGCGGCAAAATCGGCTAAATCGACGACAGTTTCGTCAAGCGGATGGGCTAGCATGAAAGGCCGGAAAAACGCGGTATCGGTCGGGTCGGGTCGCGGTGATTTGCCTTCGCCCCATGCGAACAACGCAGCATAAGGCGGCTGGAGTGCATGCCACACCTCCTCGACATCATCGACCGACAAGCCGAAGCCTTGTGCAAATGCGGTCTTTGCCAACCGCGCCGAAATGCCAACACGCATCCCGCCTGTCGCCAGCTTGAGCAGGGCATAACGGCCATTGGCGTCTAGCCGGTCCATAAGCACCGCCAGCACCGAAGGCGCGCGGGCGCGGCTGACGCTGCCCAGCTCGTCGATCACCTCGCTGACCGTCGGCGGCGAGCTAAGCGCCGGATTGTCTGGCCACATCAGCGCCACGGTTTCCGCCGTATCGCCAACATAGTCCCGGCTCATCCGGAACAATGCCGGATCGAAACGCTCGTCAGCCATCGCCCGGATAGCGGTCGCTTTGACGGTGGCGATGCTGAGTGTCCCTGCCAAAGCCGCCAATGCCCAGCCACGGTCCGGATCGGGCGTATCGCGCAAATAATTGGCGATCAGAGCGATCTTGGCATCGCGCGACCGCGTGTAGACCAATGCGTCAATCAACGCGGCGAAAGCTTGCATCAATCGTCCTCGTCTTCGCGGCCAACCAGATCAAGCGCGCGCGCCTTCAACTGGTGAAGCTCGCACCACCGGCTGAGCGCATCGGTACGACCGTGTGTAATCCATGTCTCGGACGGACGCAGTTCGAGCAAAGTGTCGGTCAGCTCGTCCCAGTCGGCATGGTCGGATATGACCAGCGGCAGCTCCACACCGCGTTGTCGTGCCCGTTGCCGCACGCGCATCCAACCCGATGCCATCGCAGTCACAGGCTCAGGTAATCGCCGTGCCCAGCGATCGTTAAGCGCCGACGGCGGGGCGACAACAATGCTGCCTTTCATTTCACTCTTTGCCAAACCCGTTGCCAGCACCAACTCGCCGAGTGGCACGCCGTGCGCCTCATACAACGCACACATTTTTTGCATCGCGCCGTGGATGTAGATTGGCGCGTCATAACCGGCGCGGCGCAGTTCGGCGATCACCCGCTGCGCTTTGCCCAACGCATAAGCGCCGACCAACACACAGCCGTCGGGATTGGCGTCGCGCGCATCCAACAGCTTAACGATCTCGCCCTCAATCGGCGGGTGCTTGAATACCGGAAGGCCGAAGGTCGCCTCAGTAATGAGCACATCGCACGGCACCGGTTCGAATTGAGCACAAGTGGGGTCGGCGCGGCGTTTGTAATCGCCGGTCACCACGACGCGTTCCCCTGCATGTTCGAGCAAAATCTGCGCCGAGCCCAGAACATGGCCCGCAGGGTAAAAGCTGATCTTCACCCCTTTAACCTCGATTTGCTGACCATAGGCCATCGGCGTCCCAAGCTCCGTGCCATAACGAAGCGCCATGATCGCCAGCGTTTCGGGGGTTGCCCATACATCGCCGTGCCCACCGCGCGCATGGTCGGCGTGGCCGTGCGTCACCAACGCACGCGCTTGTGGGTTTGACGGATCAATCCACATATCCGCTGGTCGCACGTAAATGCCGTGCGGCTGGGGTTCGATCCAATGCTGGGCGGCGGTGCGGGCGATGAGAAACTCCTAGGAGGGATAGGCTCTGATAATATGGGATGAATTGAGCAAAAAACCAGCATCAGCGCTGGACGTTCCCTTATTGTGAACATATAAAGAACAGATGTCCCAATTGCAAATTACCGAAAAGCTCGCGATTCTGGCAGATGCCGCGAAATATGACGCTTCGTGCGCTTCGTCAGGCACCGCAAAACGGTCGAGCACCAAAGGCCAAGGCATCGGTTCGACCGAGGGCATGGGCATCTGCCACGCGTATGCGCCCGATGGCCGGTGCATCTCGTTGCTCAAAATCCTGCTGACCAATAGTTGCATTTTCGACTGCCATTATTGCATTAACCGCAAAAGTTCAAACGTCAGGCGCGCGAAGTTTACCGCCAAGGAAGTCGTTGATCTGACGCTGAGTTTCTACAAACGCAATTATATTGAGGGGCTGTTCCTGTCATCGGGAATCATTAAAAGTTCGAACTACACGATGGAGCAGATTGTCGAGGTCGCGCGGTCGTTGCGCGAAGACCATCAATTTCGTGGCTACATCCATTTGAAGACCATTCCCGATGCCGATCCCGAGTTGCTCGCCGCTGCCGGACGTCACGCCGACCGCCTGTCAATCAACGTCGAACTGCCGACGCGCGCCGGATTGCAGCGACTGGCACCGGAAAAGTCAGAGGCGCGGATTGAAGGGGCGATGGGCGGGCTGAAAGAAGAAATTGCCGACAACAAGGATGCCCGGAAGAAGTATAAGAGCGCACCGAATTTTGCGCCTGCCGGGCAATCGACACAGATGATTGTCGGGGCCGATGCCGCGACCGACGGCGACATCGTTTTGAAGGCGAACAGCCTGTATGACCGTTTCGGCCTTCGCCGCGTGTATTATTCGGCATTCAGCCCGATTCCCGATGCGAGTGCGGTATTGCCGCTCAAACGCCCGCCATTGATGCGCGAACACAGGCTTTATCAGTCAGACTGGCTGATGCGTTTTTATGGTTTTGCGCCGTCGGAGGTTATCGACGCAGCCGACGCCGACGGCATGTTGCCGCTCGATATCGACCCAAAGCTCGCATGGGCGCTAAAATCTCGCGGCGCTTTTCCTTTGGACGTCAACCGAGCCCCGCGCGACATGCTGCTCCGCGTGCCGGGGTTGGGAGTGAAGGCGGTCAACGCAATAGTCCGCGCGCGGCGCTGGCGGCGACTGCGGTTGGAGGATATTGGGCGCTTGACGGTATCGGTCGCCAAAGTGCGGCCATTCCTGATCGCCGAAGGCTGGTCACCTGGCACGCTGACCGATGCACAGGATTTACGCGCGCTGGTGGCTCCCAAAATCGAGCAGCTGGAATTATTTGCATGATTACTGCGGTTCTGCCCGCCGAGGACGATTTTGACGCGTGGCGCGATTCCGCGCGCGGGCTGGTGCGCATTCAAGCTGCGCCGCACGATGTAATCTGGCAGGTGGGCGATAGGTCAGCCGACCTGTTTGCTTCATCCCCCGCCCCTGCATCGACACAAGGTTCATTTGGCGTGCCGAAGGCCTTTGTCGATCTCGCACAAACGGTCATTTGCCATAACGATCATACCCGCTTTTCGCTGCTTTACCAGTTGCTCGTCGATATTCGGGCGCGGCGACGGCGGGTCGATGATGCTGCCGACCCGTTGGTGCGCAAACTAGAGGTGATGGCCAAGGAGGTGCGGCGCGATATCCACAAGATGCGCGCCTTCTTGCGTTTTCGCGAATTTGAGAGCGAAGCAGGCGAAACGTTCGTCGCATGGTTCGAACCCGAGCATCATATCGTAAGGCGTAACGCCCGCTTTTTCGTGCGCCGTTTTGCCAACATGCACTGGTCGATCCTGACACCGCAAATTTCGGTCCACTGGGATACCGACATCCTTCGCGAAGGCCCGGCAGCGCGCAAAGAAGACGCGCCGTCACAGGATGCCGTCGAGGAGCAATGGAAGACATATTATAGCTCGATTTTCAATCCTGCGCGATTGAAGGTTAAGGCGATGCTGAAAGAAATGCCTAAAAAATATTGGCACAATATGCCTGAGACGGCGTTGGTGTCGTCGTTGATCAAATCGGCGCAGACGCGCGAGGTGGCGATGATCGAGCGCGAGATAGTCGAGCCAGAAATCGACGGCAAGGACTGGGACCGGTTGCGCGCCGACGCCGCGCAATGCCGCCGCTGCCCGTTACATGGCCCGGCGACGCAGATCGTCTTTGGCGAAGGCCCTGCGGATGCACGCCTTGTCTTTGTCGGCGAACAACCCGGTGATCAAGAGGATCTGGCGGGCAAGCCGTTTATCGGTCCCGCCGGTCAGGTCTTCAACCGCGCATTAGCCGAAGCGGGCATCGACCGTGCGCAGGCTTATGTCACCAACGCGGTCAAGCATTTCAAGTTCAAACCGCAGGGCAAGATGCGGTTGCACGACAAGCCCAATGTCGGCGAGATCAACCATTGCCGCTGGTGGCTGACGCGCGAAATGCAGATCATCCAGCCCAACCTGATTGTTGCCCTAGGCGCAACGGCAGCGCGCAGCCTGACCGGCAAGACCGTCGCCATCGGTGCTAATCGCGGCCAGATTTTGCAAAGCGAGGAAGGCGTGCCGGTGCTGGTGACTATTCACCCGAGCTATTTGTTGCGCTTACCCGATCAGGAAATGGCCGAACGTGAGCGCGCGGTGTTTGTGGAAGATTTAAGGCGCGCGGCGCAGATTATTGAGGGGAACAAAGCACCGGTTTTGACAGGCGCTTAATCGTCGGCTTGTAAGTGGAACAACAAAACGGTTTGTGGCCATGATGCCGGCAATTGCATCCCCGCCGACATGAGCGCGTCGCCACCGAATACCGCACCTTTGCCACCCAAATCGAGCTGCTCGACAATCGACGGCGCTTTGAC
>JANLRW010000295.1:0-2413 GCA_031361925.1 Sphingomonadales bacterium | reverse complement strand
CGATGGGTGACGTCGAAAAACTGTTCGGGCGAAAGTGATCAATCGCCGCGCACGGCGATCAAGCCAATCGAAATAAACTTCAACACTGGCTCGTCGTTCTGGTTGAAAACCTGCATTTGGGAGCGGTAACTGCCCATTTCGGGGCGCGAGTTCGACTGGCGCTTTTCCAGCACTTCGGTTTCGCAGCGAAGCGTATCGCCGGGGAATACGGGCTTTAGCCAGCGCAGTTCATCGAGGCCGGGCGACCCGAGGCCTGCCTGTTTGCTGTTGAGCAAATGCTCGACCATCATCGCCATCGTCATCGCGGTGGTGTGCCAGCCGCTTGCCGCCAGCCGCCCGAAATGCGTCTTCGCCGCTGCCTCGTCGTCAAGGTGAAACGGCTGTGGATCGTATTTCTGCGCAAACTCGATCACCTCTTCGCGGGTGACTTCATAGCTTCCGAATTTGGTTTTCGTACCGACGGTGATGTCTTCGAAATAGATCATTTCAGACGCCTCAAACGTTAAACCGGAACAGCATGATGTCGCCGTCTTTGACCAGATATTCCTTGCCCTCCGACCGCCATTTGCCAGCTTCCTTGGCTCCGGCTTCGCCGTTATATTGAACGTAATCCTCGTAAGCCATCGTCTCGGCGCGGATGAAGCCTTTTTCGAAATCGCTGTGGATTGCGCCTGCCGCATTGGGCGCAGTGTCGCCGGTGTGGACGGTCCATGCGCGCGCTTCCTTGGGGCCGACGGTGAAGAAGGTGATGAGGTGGAGCAGCTCGTATCCGGCGCGAATGACGCGGGCGAGGCCGGTTTCGGTTAGCCCTAAGTCTTCGAGGAACACTTCGCGGTCTTCGGGCGGCATGGTCGAGATTTCAGCCTCGATGGCGGCGGAGACGACAACGGCCTCGGCACCCTCGGCTTTGGCCTTTTCGAACACCAGTGCCGACAGCGCATTGCCATTGGCCGCGCTGGCTTCCTCGACATTGCAGACGTAGAGCACCGGCTTGGCCGTCAGCAACTGCGCCTGTTGGAACAATCGCTCCTCGTCGGCATCATCGCGCTTGGTCAGCCGCGCTGGTTTGCCTTCGCGGAGCAAATCGAGCGCACGGCTCAAGACGACGCCGCTGGCCTTGGCATCCTTGTCGCCCTGAGTGCCTTTTTTGATGAGGTTCGGCACGCGCTTTTCGAGGCTTTCGAGGTCGGACAGCATCAATTCGGTCTCGACCGTCTCCGCGTCCGAAATCGGGTCGATCTTGTTGTCGACATGCTGGATATCGTCATCCTCGAAACAGCGAAGGACATGGACGATGGCGTCGACCTCGCGGATATTGCCAAGAAACTGGTTGCCGAGCCCTTCGCCCTGCGACGCTCCGCGCACCAGCCCGGCGATATCGACAAAGCCCAACTGCGTTTCGATAATCTTTGCCGAGCCGCCAATCTTGGCAATGGCCTGCAACCGCGGATCGGGCACCGCGACATTACCGATATTCGGCTCGATCGTGCAAAACGGATAATTAGCCGCCTGCGCCGCCGCCGTCTGCGTCAGCGCGTTGAACAGGGTGGACTTTCCGACATTGGGAAGCCCGACGATACCGCATTTGAAACCCATAATATCCTCTTGGGGAATAGAATTGCCGCGTCCCTAGGCGACGGCGGGGAGCGAGTCCATCCAGCGCCGCAATTCATTAGGACTGCGGAGCCGTATGATCTTGGCCTCATGGCCTTTCAGCCGCGTTTCGGTGCGAATGCGCGGGCCGCTGTTCCAGCGCATCAGGTAAATCAGAAATTCAAGATCGAAGCGTTCTGGGCAGCCCTCGGTCATGTCGGGCCGGGTGCGACCGCGATAGGTCCAGATGCGGCGAATGAGGCGTGCGAGACATAGGCGGATTGGGTAGTCGAGATAGACCACGGTATCGGCGCGTTCGAGCCGCTCTGCCAGCGTCCCGCCATAATTACCGTCGATTAGCCAGCGTTCGGAAGTCACGATTCCCGCGAGCTTTTCGCGAATATCGTCTTTGCTGCTTTCAACCCAGCCGGGCCGCCAGTTGAGCTGGTCCATGTGGGAAAGGGGTAGGGCAAGCTTGTCACCCAATATGGTCGCCAACGTCGATTTGCCTGCACCGCAGGGGCCAATGATCAGAACTCGCTGCATTGTTCAATCGTCCTGCAACCGCATCGCCACATCATTCATGAACCGCACATCGTCGCCCTTCGCCAGCCAGCCCGCTTCCGCCGACACCGCTCCTAGTAAATCCGCCAAATCATCGATTTCGCTCTTGTGGAAATTGCCAAGCACATAGCCTGTGACGCGGTCTTTGTGGCCGGGATGGCCGATGCCGAGCCGCACACGCTTGAAGTCGGCGCCGATATGGTCGATCATCGAGCGGATGCCGTTGTGCCCCGCAGCACCGCCGCCCATCTTGACC
>JANLRW010000366.1:0-5587 GCA_031361925.1 Sphingomonadales bacterium | reverse complement strand
GCCACCGGCACCATGCCGGAAACACGCGCGCTGTCGATCTCGGTCCTTGCCGCGCTGACGGTGATTTTGGTGACGCCCTTTATTGGGCTTGCGTCCGACCATTTTGGTCGTCGCCCCGTGCTGCTGGTGCTGGCACTTGGCAGCGTAGTGCTGCCAACGGGCATGTTTGCGGTTATGGCTAGCGGCGGTGCTGCGACCTGGGCTGGTGCAATTGTTATGGCGGCACTCGGCGGAGCAGTGAGCGCAGTCGGCGCAGTCACGACTGCCGAGCAATTTCCCGGCGAGGGTAGACTGAGCGGCCTCGCACTGGGCGCGACCACTGCGACTGCCATATTCGGCGGCCTCACGCCGTTGGTTGCACATCTGTTGGTGACGAACAGCGGATGGGCCGCTGCACCCGGCGCAATGATAGCATGTGTCGCATTATGTGTGATCCTGGTGTTTTGGCATATGCCCGAGACGGCGCCAGCGTGCGCCAGACCTTAAGCTAATTTCGCTCGCGGCGTAGTTTGTGAAATTACACGGATGCGCGTGTTTAGGTTGGCTGTCAGGGTCATTATTCGTACCAACGACTGGCCAAATGGTACCGATCAGGCTCGCCCAATTGACCAACGGCTTTCAGGTTTTTAACGCGATGCATATCTTATTGATTTTGCGATACTTTGTTGGTTGCAGGAGTAGGATTTGAACCTACACCTTCAGGTTATGAGTTGGAACGGCATATACCTAACGCCATGTTTTTGTTGTTTAAAAATTGCGTAATTTGCGCTGTGTATTAAATAGTGTGTTAACGTTTTCCACTACTCGGCAATTTTCACCCTATTTTGTGCTATGTCGTTAACACAAAATCGAAGTCATCCTGGATGATGACGAATTTCGGTGGTCTCGGACGAAGCGCACATTAAGTGCTATCGTGTTATAGCAATTGTCAATTTCGGTTCGAAGTGGCAAGCGATGAATGCTTCAGAGCATTTGATGAATTGACAACACGATAGGCGCCTTACCACGCTGTCTTTCTCGCGATTAAGATTTTTCAGCACACGCTTCGTCAACGATAACAATGACTGGCGATATGTTCTATAAATGGCCAGCTTAAGTTTATGCTAACTTCGGCATATTAAGGAGTAGGTCGGCATACAGCCGTTCGACATCGTCGGCGCGGCTTAGTTCGGCACCTGGCGAAAGCACCGCTGCTGTCCCTGCCGCCACCCCATATGCAAGCGCACGATCCAATGACCGTCCTTGTGCGATGGCAAGCGTGATTGCTCCGACAAAGCTGTCGCCTGCGCCGACTGCGCTGTGCGCTTCGATGTGCGGCGAGATTGCGCGCCACACTTCGTGCTTGCTGACCAGCAGAGCTCCGTCCAGTCCAAGGGTGACTGCCACTATTTCGGGCGAGTTTTGCTCAATCAACGCCCGCGCCGCCGCTGTCTGAGCGTCGGTGTCGGGTAACGAACGCCCAACGAGTTCCTCTAGTTCGCCGAGATTGGGTTTGACCATAAAAACGCCGTGATTGAGAGTCTCGCGCAGCGCTGCTCCAGAGCTATCAAGGATAAAGCGTGCCTTCTTGCGCGCGGCGATGTCGCTCACGCGCTGGTAGGCGTCGTTGGCGAGGCCGCGAGGCAATGTGCCGCTTGCCACCACATAATCGAAATCAAGCGCTTCGAGCGCTGACAGGCACTTTTCCCACTCGTCACAGCTGATCTCCGGTCCCTCGGGCACGAACCGGTACTCCTGACCGCTGGAGCGTTCGAACACGGTATGGGCGATCCGCGTATAGCCTTTAATCGGAATGTGCTTGCTGGCGATCCCAACGTTTTTGAGCAGATCGTCCAGGATCGCTCCGGTGGCACCACCACCAAGGTAGATCGCAAGCGTATCGCCGCCAAGTTCTTTTATCACCCGCGCCACATTGATACCGCCGCCTCCGGGATGATAGCGCTCATCGCTCGTGCGTATCTTGCGCAAGGGCAAAACGGCTTCAGCGGAGGCCGAGCCGTCAATCGTCGGATTGAGAGTGAGCGTGATAATCGGCTTCACTGTAAGCAAGCATTCATATGGTGGCGGCAGTCACGCATAGATCTGAATACGCCGCCGCTGGGAGAGCATAAAGGTCGGGGAACTACCTATAGCCATTGACCCCGGCGAGCGGCCAATGCGGCGTATCGCCGAAAATATTTCGCGGCTACTGGCAAAACTTCGTGCCGCCGTTGCCGCCGAAACACAAGGAAAGCAGATATGGTCAACACTATCCTCACACCGGATGCTCGCGGACTTGCCGAAGAGCATGACGCCAAGCCTGACATTCATCATGTCCCCGAAGGATTTTCGGACCGGTTCGCGCTTGGTTTTACTAAACTGCTTCGCTTTTGCGCCGATACCTTCTTCGCCAAGCGCTATGGCCACCGCGCAATCGTTCTGGAAACCGTCGCCGCAGTTCCTGGCATGGTCGGGGGCATGTTTACACATCTGACCTGCCTCAGGCGAATGAAGGACGACGAAGGTTGGATCCGTACTTTAATGGAAGAAGCCGAAAATGAGCGGATGCACCTGATGACCTTCATCGAGATCGCCAAGCCGACATTGTTCGAGCGGCTGGTTATCCTAGCGGCGCAGTGGGTTTTTCTCGTGCTGTATTCGGTCTTGTACTTGGTCTCGTCAAAGACCGCGCACCGCGTCGTTGGCTATTTCGAAGAGGAAGCGGTGATCAGCTATACTCTGTATTTGAAGGAAATCGACGAGGGCCGCTCGCCGAACGTGCCTGCGCCCGCGATTGCAATTCATTACTGGAAGATGGCTCCCGATGCGACGCTGCGCGATGTGGTTTTGATTGTACGCGCCGATGAGGCGCATCACCGCGATATCAACCACGGCTATTCGTCCAAGCTTGGCGGCGGGAAAGTCGACCGGGCGCTGGCGGCCCCTTATCCGGAACACGCCACCGAAATCAGGCTTAATGCTTGATATAACACAGAAGGCGGGCGAGCGGCGAGCGCTTGCCCGATGGGATAATGAAGGCGGTGCGCGTGCCGGTGGTAACATCATGAAAATACTGAACAATCGGAATCGAACTGGTTATCCGGTTGACCAGCTATCAGACCTTTCCGCAGTGTCCGCTGACGATATCATGACCTATCTGCCAGTCATCCTGCGGCCCGATCCGGCACGTGTGGTCATCCGACCGTTTGTGCCCGCTGACGATCCAGCGCCCCGGGACCGCCCCCGGGCGCAGCGAATTGCTGACCGCGTGCTGGCTTTGGATGCAACCCAACTCGGCGTTGAGCTGCAACGGGTGACGTGCTCCCTATGCGAACGACATCGTGATTTGGAGGACGTGTTTTTGCGGCGTTATCACGATGTAAACGGTCTGTTGATCGATCATTGCACGATAAATCGCGAACAGTCGCTGCTGATCGGGGCGTATTTCAGCGAGGAATATGCGTTCGAGGGGGCGGCCTTGCTCAACCCGAGCATTGCGCTTCACCCCGATCAATCAGTCACAAAACAGGGCGATATGCGCTTTATATTGTCGATGCGCGGGGTTGGTGAAGGGCATGTATCGTCGGTCACATTCCGGACCGGCATATGCGGAGCCGACGGCTCGATTACATTAGATACGCCCGGACTGCAGACGGTCGCGCCGCGTATCGAGATGATACCCGGCGGAGCGCCAGATGATCTCAGCGTGCGGCTAATCTGCGACAATGATCACGATCTGTCGCAAACCGTCATCTTCCCCATCACCGAGCGGCAACGCCACGGGATTGAGGATTTGCGGCTTGTCCGCTTCGCAGAGGACGACGGCAATATCACCTATTACGGCACTTACACCGCATTTAGCGGAGCGGCAATCCGGCAGGAGATACTGCGCACAACCGATTTCAAGACGTTTGAGTTAACCGCGCTGCGCGGCGATGCGTCGGCGGGCAAGGGTATGGCGCTGTTCCCGAGGCGCATCGACGGGTATTATGCTATGCTGGGTCGGCAAGACCATGAGAACATCTCGCTGCTCACCTCGACCAACTTGTATGACTGGAAGGGCGGTACCACAATAGTGTCACCGCGCTGGCCTTGGGAATATGTCGAGATCGGCAATTGCGGTTCGCCAATCGAGATCGACGAAGGCTGGCTTGTGATCACGCACGGCGTTGGTGCGGTCCGCAACTACTGCATTGGGGTGTGCCTGCTCGACCGGAACGATCCGTCCAAGTTGCTCGCGCGCACGACCCAGCCATTGGTTCGCCCCAGTCCCAGCCAGCGTTATGGCTATGTGCCCAACATCGCATACACCTGCGGCGCGATGGTCCATGGGCGGACGTTGGTACTGCCATATGCGCTGGCCGACAGCTTCACGACGTTCGCGACCGTGCCGCTCGACCGGTTGTTAGCGGAGATGGATTAGTCCGCTGCGGGCCTCTTGTTTCTACGGTTACTTCTAAGAACTGTTCCGCTGAATGCTCAAGCAAGGATGCGCGCTTCCTCCGCAAATGCAGATCAAAAAATGCAAGCGAGTAAGCGTTGACTATCGCGTGCGCGCGCTGACTATTGATCGGTCCGGTGATGCCCAAACGCGACGTGAGCGGGGAGTAAAGCGGCGCGTCGGTCAGGTTGGCGTGAAACAATCCTCTTATGCTAACAAAATAAGCGTTTGCGCGCGCGCGCGCGAAGAGCCCCCGCATTGTTGCCTGATGCTGGACGATATCGGCGTCGGCCCACCCCTCGCGCCGCATAGTTTTGGCGTCCCGCGTGATCCACATGGCCGGTTGGCTTAGCCCCGACTGCAACACGGTCGCCGACATGGGAGCATCCATCACCAGACATGCCTTTAGCCGCAGATCCATCCGGCACGCCTCTCCAACAACAATACCGCCTAATGACACCCCGAAGATGCCGACCCGCTCCATATCGAGCTTTCCGCGCAGGCCATTGGTCGCGCCCGCACTGTCCAACGCGGTTAGCCGGTCGAGTACAAAACTTACATCGTCGGCAAGATACGGGATGATGCCGCCTGCAAATGCCCGGCCTTTGAGGGTCGGCACTATTGCTGACGGGTTTATGCTTTGCTGGATAAGCGGGTTCATCTGATCTTTTGAAAGCCCGTCGGTCACGCGTCCCTCCGGAAAGCGGACCAATGCAGCAACATAGGGCTGATCGATGGCAACGACGATGTAGCCTTGCGAAGTCAGTTCCTCGACCATGAAAGTGTTCATCTGCCGATAGCCGGTGATACCCTCAAGGAAGATCAACACGGGGTAATCGGGTTGTTTAGGCGAAACCGGAACCGATGGGGCGGCGTTCGTTCTGACGTATTTCAAATGAGAAAACGTGAAAGCGGGCAAGCGGTGCAATCGGCCGAGAGCCGCTGAAAGCGCGTCTGCATCATCGACATAATGGGCACGCTGCGGCAATGCTTTGGGTACCGCCGGATACCAGATTTGCACCATCATTTCCCTTGATTTGCGGTGAACCGGGCCGAAAACTTCCGGACGTGCGGTGTCGGTCCAATGATAGGTCACCGTCCCGATTGCATATGATCCAGCCGGACTCGGAAAGACAAACACAGGCAGGGCAACAGGCAGGGCGATTG